>NZ_JBITIB010000019.1:0-162129 GCF_044458565.1 Streptomyces sp. NPDC050433
TGCAAGCGCGAGGGTTTCGAGGTCTGTCGTCACAAACGGACCAACGAGACCCTCGCTTCATGCACACGACCACGACTTCGGACTTACTCATCTAGTACTCCAGCCGAGCCCAGAGCGCGAGTTCGGTTCTCGTCACCGACTCCATGAAAAGGCCCCAGGCCATGACAGAAGGTTGGCGGGCCTCGTCAGTCTGCGAGTGCCGTGTCGAGGCGAGCCAGCGATGCCTGCAGGCTTTTCAGCTGTTGCGGGTCCAGCGAGCCGAAGAGCTTACGCAGGACATGGGAGCCCGCTTCCTCCGCTGCCGTCAGCGTGGTGCTGCCTGCGGCAGTCAGGGAGACGGTCTTGCGGCGGCGGTCGTCGGTGTCGTCGGTGCGGGAGACCAGCCCGAGGCGTTCGAGTCCTTCCACGATTTGGGTGACGGACCGGGGGGCCTGGCCGAGGGTGTCGGCGAGTTGGGCCTGGTGCAGGGTGCCGTGCGTGGCCAGGGCCTGGAGGACCTTGGTGCGGGACAGGGAGAGTCCCACGGTCGACTGCATGTGCCGGTCCACTGCTCCGCGCAGGCCGTGGGCGATGGTGAGGAAGGTCAGTCCTACCTGCTCAGGGCCGGTGTCGGCGGTGATCGCCTCGTACTCGCTCATGGTGTCGGGTATCCTCCCATACAGAGATCATGAGGTACCTCACGAATGGAGTGAAGTGATGACCCGTCCCGTTGCCGTGATCACCGGAGCCACCTCCGGCCTGGGCCGTATCGCCGCCCTCGACCTGGCCGGCCGCGGCTACCGCATCGGCATGGTGGCCCGCTCCCGTACCAAGGCCGACGCCATGACGAGTGAACTCAAGGCGGTGGCCGGTGATGTGCCGGCGGACGTCTTCTACGCGGATCTGGGTCTGATCTCACACGCTCGACGGGTCGGACAGGAGATCGCCGCGTTCTACCCGCGTCTGGACGTGCTGGTCAACAATGCCGGGCTGCACGCCTTCTCGCAGCGCACCACCACCGAAGGCTTCGCGGATATGACGGCGGTCAACTATCTGGGTCCATTCGTGCTGGCCCAGGCCCTGACCGACCGGCTCCTGGGCTCGGCGCCGTCCCGGATCGTCAACGTCGCCTCCGAGGCGTCCCAGCAGGCGAAGACGATCGCACCGGCAGAGGACCTGCGCGATGTCGCCCCTTACACCCGCCGAGCGTCGATGCCGCTGTACGGGCGGACCAAGCTGATGACGATCATGTGGACGCAGGAACTGGCCCGACGCCTGGATCCCGCGAAGGTCACGGTCAACTGCTGCGATCCCGGCTTCAACGCCACCGGTCTGGGACGCGATCTGCCCGGGTCCAAAGTGCTGCAGCGGGTGCTGAACACGCTGCGCATCGGTGACCCGCGCAAGGGTGCGGGCATCATCGTCCGGCTCGCCACCGATCCCGCGTTCGCCCACACCAGCGGCGGCTACTTCTCCGTACGCGACGCCAAGCCGCTGGAGTGCCCCGAACCCGGGCGGGACCCCCGCGTACAGAAGGAGCTCTGGAATCAGACCATGGCGCTGCTGGCGGACCGCGGCGCGTTCGGCTGAGACCTGGCGGCTCCGTCTCAAGGAGGACGCCGGCAGGTACCGGGGTACTGGCCCCGGCGCGGATTCAGCCTTGAGTAGCTCACGTCGGCCACGCCTGCCTTCTACGTTTTCATCCGGCGCCTGTCAGGCCCGCTTTCACACATCCTCTTTCTCCTGGTGGGAGTAACTTTTCGTGGCCACCTTCCTCTACCGGCTCGGCCGGCTCGCCTTCCGGCGGCGCTGGCGTGTGCTGTTGGCCTGGGTCGCGGTGCTGGTCGCCGCCGGCATCGGCATCAGCAGCGTCTCCGGCAGTACGACGGACGACTTCACCCTTCCCGGCACCCAGTCGCAGCGGGCCATCGACCTGCTGGAGGCGGAGTTTCCGCAGGCGTCCGCCTCGGGTGCCACCGCCCGCGTGGTCGTCGAAGCACCGGACGGCGAGAAGCTGACGTCGGCCGCCCACAAGGCTCAAGTGGAGGCGCTGGTCGACGAATTGCGCACGGCGCCGCAGGTGGCCTCTGTCGCCGACCCGTTCTCCAGCGGGCTGGTGTCCGCCTCGGGCGGCGTCGCCTACGCCCAGGTCACCTACGCGGTGCCGCAGGCGGAGATAACCACCGCTGCCTCCGACGCCCTGCGCGAGGTGGTGCGGCAGGGTGCGGAGGCGGGCCTGGCCGTCAGCCTGGGCGGCAACGCGGTTCTGGACGAGGGTGAGAGCAACGCCGCGGAGCTGATCGGCTTGCTGGTCGCCGCGTTCGTACTGGTGATCACCTTCGGTTCGCTGGTCGCGGCCGGGCTGCCGCTGCTGTCCGCGATCGTCGGCGTCGGAATCGCACTGTGCGGGATCACCGTCGCCTCGTCGTTCGTCGACATGGCCTCCAACGCGCAGACGCTGGCTCTCATGCTGGGCCTGGCGGTGGCAATCGACTATGCCCTGTTCATCGTCTCCCGCTACCGAATCGAGTTGCTGCGGGGCCACCGGCCGGAGGAGGCCGCGGGCCGGGCCCTGGGGACAGCGGGATCCGCGGTGGTGTTCGCCGGCTTGACGGTAATCATCGCTCTGGTGGGTCTCTCCGTCATCGGCATCGCGATGCTGACCACCATGGGGCTGGCCGCGGCATTCGCCATCACCATCGCGGTCCTGGTCGCCCTGACCCTGCTGCCCGCGCTGCTGGGCTTCACGGGCACGCGCGTGGCCAACGGCCGCCTGACCACACGCCGGATGCGCGCCGCGGAGCGCGGCCGCCGCACCACGATGGGAGTGCGCTGGGGCCGCTTCGTCACCCGCCACCCCTGGAAGACGCTCCTGGCCTCCGTCGTCGGCCTCGGCGTGCTGGCCCTCCCGGCCCTGTCGCTGCGGCTGACCCTGCCGGACGACAGCATGGCCGCCCCGGGCAGCACCCAGCGCATGGCCTACGACACCCTCAGCAAGGGCTTCGGGCCGGGCTTCAGCGGCCCGCTGACCGTCGTCGTCGACGCGCGCAGCAGCGACAATCCCGAGGCGGCGGCGAAAGACACCACCGCTTTGCTGGACGGACTCGCTGATGTCGCCACCGTGCGACCGCCCGTCTTCAACCAGGCCGGTGACGTCGCCCTGATCACCGCCGTTCCGGGCAGTTCCCCCACCAGCCAGGCCACGGTGGATCTGGTCGCCGACATCCGTGAGCGCAGCACGGCCACGGACGATGACAGCGGCGCGCAGGTGATGGTGACCGGCACGACCGCCCTCAACATCGACGTCTCGGCCAAGCTGGGCGAGGCGATGGTCCCCTACCTGGCCATCGTCGTCGGGCTCGCATTGATTCTGCTGCTGCTGGTGTTCCGCTCGCTGCTGGTTCCGCTCAAAGCCGCCCTCGGCTTCCTGCTCAGCGTGGTCGCCACCCTCGGTGTACTGGTTGCCGTTTTCCAGTGGGGCTGGCTCAAGGACGTGTTCGGCGTCGACGAGACCGCGCCGATCGTCAGTCTGCTGCCGATCCTGCTGATCGGCGTCGTCTTCGGCTTGGCCATGGACTACGAGGTCTTTCTCGTCTCGGGCATGCGCGAGGCGTACGTCCACGGCGCCTCGCCCACCGAAGCCATCGTCACCGGCTTCCGGCACGGAGCCCGCGTGGTCACCGCAGCGGCCATCATCATGATCTCAGTGTTCGCCGGGTTCCTCCTCGACGATGTCGCCCTGGTGAAGTCGATCGGCATGGGACTCGCCGTTGCGGTCCTCTTCGACGCGTTTGTCGTCCGTATGACCATCGTCCCGGCCGTGATGACCCTGCTCGGCGATCGGGCCTGGTCGCTTCCCACCTGGCTGGACCGGATCCTGCCCAACGTGGATGTGGAGGGGGAAAAGCTGCGCCACATCCTCGACGACCGAGGTCGGGGGGCGGGCGTGCCCGCCCCCGCAGGCCAGAAACCGGAGCCGGCTGCCCCCGTCGGCTGAACGCCCGGTGGGCCACACCCGTCGACCCTGTCCCTCCGAGGGCGGCGGGCGGCCCGGACTCGGGCAGCAGAAGGCCGGACCTCCCACCAGGCAGCTGCCCCGGTCCCCCCTCCTACCCCGCCCGCCGGTTTCTCTCCCCCCGAGAGCCGGCGGGCGGCTCTCCCTTGACCTGGACCGCGAAGGCCCGACTACGAAGGCGCCCTGCCATGCCCGAGCCGATCAACCCGGTGCCCGCCCCCCGGACTGCCATGCACGCCGCCCGGCTGCCGCACTCGCTGACCAGCGATCCGGACCAGCGCGTGGCGGTGTCCATCATCAGCGGGCTTGCCGCATGGCGGATGCTCAACCAACGCCACCCGCAGCTGCGCCGGTGGGCCCTGCCCGCCTTCTGCTCCCTGTTGGCACTGCCCTCGCTGCTCAACCCGGCCAACCGCGCCCACCTGCCCAGCGAGATCGCCCTCACCCTCGCGTACGCCGTGCCCCTCCTGTGGCGCGAGCGGCGCCCCGGCCTGGTGTTCGCCCTGACGACCTTCGCCTCGGTGCTGGCCCTGCCCCTCCACGTGCTCAACGGCGCCGACGCCGCCCGCATCGTCGCGCTGTACAACGTCAGCCGCTACGGCACGCCGCGCCAGCTGGCTGCCGCCTGCACCGTCACGGCGGCGCAACTCGTCGTGTGGGCCTCGGCGTTCTGGGGCAGTGGCCATCTCCAGCACGCCAAAAGACCCGAGATGATCACCCTGCTCACCATGCTGGCCGTCACCGCCTGCGCGGGCCTTGCCCTGACCGGGCGGCTGGCGAAGGCATACATCGTGGCCCTGGAGATCGAGCGGGACCAGCAGGCGCGGCTGGCGGCGGCGCGGGAACGCACCCGGGTGTCGCGCGAGATGCACGACATCCTCGGCCATACCCTCGCCGTGATCGTCGGCCTGGCCGACGGTGCCGCGGCCCTGGCCAAGATCCGGTCCGAACGCTCGGCCGACACCTTGCACATCATCGCCGACAGCGGGCGCGAAGCCCTCGCAGAGCTGCGCCGCCTCCTCATCGTCATCGACGACCGTGCTCTGAAGACGGAGGATGTGCCGCTCACCCCGCAGCCGACTCTGGAAGATCTCACCGCGCTGCTGACCCGTGTGAGGGCCGCCGGCCCCGCCGCCACACTGCGCACTGACGGCGACCTGACCGCACTCAGCAAAGGAGTGCAGCTCACGGCCTACCGCATCGTCCAGGAAGCGCTCACCAACACCCTCAAGCACGCGGCATCCGACACCCGCGTACAAGTGAACGTGACCACCGACGGCAGCACGGTGCACGTGAGTGTCGAGGATTGCGGACCGCCACGCCGCGCGGACACCGAACACCCCAGCGGCCAGGGCCTGGTCGGCATGCGCCAGCGCGCCGCCCTCTACCAGGGCCGGATCAGTGCCGGACCCACCCCCTCGGGCGGCTGGCGCGTACACACAGCTCTCAGCACCCCCACCGTCGCCATGGAGAAGCACCTCACATGACCACCGTCCTCGTCGTCGACGACCAGACCCTGCAGCGGCTCGGCTTTCGCATGCTGCTCGAAGCCCAACCCGACATGACCGTCGTCGGCGAAGCCGCCCACGGACACGACGCCGTCCGCATGACCGCCGAACTGCGCCCCGACGTCGTGCTCATGGACATCCGCATGCCCGGCCTCAACGGCATCGAGGCTACCCGCCGCATCTCCGCATCGGGCGGCCGCTCCCGCGTCCTGGTCCTGACCACCTTCGACCTCGACGAGTACGCCTACGAAGCCCTGCGCGCGGGAGCCGCAGGCTTCTTCCTCAAAGACGCACGCCCCGAGGAACTCGTGGTCGGGATCCGCGCGGTGGCCGCCGGAGACTGTGTCACCTCACCGAGCCTGACCCGCAGGCTGATCAACGCGTTCACCACCTCACGGCCCCAGCAGCACCTCGACCCGGTCCATCTCAGCCGCGAGCAGCAACGACAACTGGCCCTCCTCACCGAGCGGGAACGCGAGGTACTCGCCGCCGTCGCCTGCGGATCGTCCAATGCCGAGATCGCCGCCGAACTCCATCTGGCCGAGTCCACAGTGAAGTCCCATGTCAGCCGCATCCTCGCCAAGATCAACGCCCGCGACCGCGTCCAGGCCGTCATCTTCGCCTACGACGTCGGCCTGGCCCGCCCCAACTGATCCCACGCACAGCAGCCGCAGCACCCATCAGCGCTCATCAGCAGCCGGGCCGGACGGCCAATTCCACCGACCCTTCATCACCCACGCCTCACCAGGAGCGACCGCCCCATGCCCAGGCACCCTCAACCCGCCCGCCGGCCATGCGCCCACACCGCGACCCCCGCCCCGGCGGGAGCGGCATGAGCACCCTCGCGCAAGAGATAACCGTCGCCGGTACGAGCGTTGTCGTCGCGGCCGCCACCCACCGATACCTCTACCTGCGGCTCGTCAAGAACATCACCGCCTCCCTCCGGCTGCGCCTCGGTGGGCAGATCACCACGGTGGCGCTGACCGCCCTGGTCCCCGCCGGCGTACTGACAGCCCAGTACGCCGACCCCACACGCGTCGCGTGGCTCGTCCGGCCGGTGTTCGCCTGGGTCGCGTGCGCCGCCTACCTCCTGCTCGTCCTCGCCGTCCTCGAAGTTCCGGCGTACCTCACAACGCGCTCGCTACGGCGCGCCCACGTAACCCGTCACACGCCCGCACCGCACACCCGGAACACGCGGCAGCCGCAACCGGGCCCGGCCATGGACACGTCGGGGCCAGCCGTACCCGCTCCATGCCCCGACCCGCCGACGATGGCCGCCCGCCGCCTCATACTCGCCCGCTCAGTCGCCCTGCTGGCCACAGCGACCGCCACCGCCACCACCGGCTACGGCTTCCACCGTGGCCTGGGACCACCCGACATCAAGACGGTGCCCATCAAACTGCCCCGACTTCACCCGTCTCTCGACGGCATGCGCATCACCATGGCCAGCGACCTCCATCTCGGCCCCTTCTTCGGCCGCGCCCACACCGCCCGCAACGTCCGCCTGATCAACAGCACTTCGCCCGACATCGTCGCGATTGTGGGGGACCTCTCCGACGGCAGCGCCGAAGACCTTGCCGGACACGCGGAACCGCTGGCGCGACTCGCCTCCACCCATGGCACCTACTTCGTCACCGGCAACCACGACTACCGCTACGACGTCGAGGCCTGGATCGACACCCTCACCGACTTCGGCATCACCACCCTGCGCAACACCCGCACCCTGATCACACACCGGGGCGGAGCCATCGACCTGGCCGGCGTCACCGACGTCGAAGGCGAACGTCACCACGACACTCCTGACTACGACAAGGCCCTCGCCGACCGCGACGCCTCCCACCCCGTCGTTCTCCTCGCCCACCAGCCCGTCCAGGTGCACGAAGCAGCCCGACACGACGTAGATCTCCAGCTCTCCGGACACACCCACGGGGAGGCTTCTTCCCCGGGAACCTGCTCGCCCCCCTGACGCAGCCGGTCACAGCAGGACTGGCCACCTTCGACACCACCCAGCTTTACGTCTCACGCGGGGTCGGGGCCTCCCTCCCACCGATCCGAGTCGGAGCCCCACCAGACATCACGGTGATCGAACTGCGCAGCGCCTGGTAGATACACGTTGTGGCAGCAAGGGGGCGCCGGTCAGTCATGAAGGTGGCGGACAGAAGGGGTGGGGCTGGAACTCGGTAACAAGGCGATGAGTTTCGGCGGTGAGGGCATGACCGCCACATTTCGCCCCACGGCGCGTGCGACCGGCTCCTCAGCTGTCCGGTGCCGTGCCTTGTCGGACAAGGTCCGCTGCTCGTCCCGGAAGGACACAAACCGAGAGCCACGAACGGGCTTGCCAACAAGTCCGGCCCCATGGCCCCGTTCAGGAGGAGCTTCCTGATCACGCCCTCGCCGCTCGTTCAACCCCGAGTTCAAAGCCGAGATCGTCGAGTTGTGCCGACGCGGTAACCACACGATCGGTCAGGTCGCCCGGGACTTCGACCCGACCGAGACCGCCGTGCGGCTGTGGGTCAACCAGGCCCAGGTCGACGTAGGCGATAAGGACGGCCTGACCAGCGCCGAGCGGGACGCGCCACACGTCCCGGTGATTCGTTCGCGTCAGCACAGCGCGCGGCAACAGGCAGCGTCGTCCCTCGCCACGAGCGGAACCGGGCCACCGGAGCCGTCTTCGTATCCGTCCGTTCACAGGCCAGCCCCATCCCAGCCCTTCAGTTCGGTACGCCAAGGTCAGAAGCGGTCAGTCCAACCGGATCCAGCACAGCTGGTAGACCCAAGTAACACCTGGCCAGAGCCCTGTGGTGCTCCAGAGCGCCGTGGATTCCCAAGCTCAGAGCGCGAGTTCGATTCTCGTCACCCGCTCCACAGAAAAGCCCCAGGCCAGCGGCTTGGGGCTTAATTGCTGTCTGGACCGATCCACCATCGCGCACTACCTCAGGACCACTTTGACCGTCTTCGGCTGCTCCGAGCCCTTCACATGAGCGAGCCCCGGATCATCCCGTCCAGCCTGTCGCCACCTCTTTCCGCCGCTCGAGATCCGCGTGCTGATAGATCTACGTGGCCTTCTCGGGCTGCCCGGCCCGGGCCATCGCGTCCTTGAGCATCGCGCTCTGGGGGGGGGCCGGCGCCCGGGGCGAAGTGAGCGAAGACGGGCACGCGGTCAGCCCGTGGCCGGTTCGGGGCCGTAGTCCGCCTTGAATCCGCCCAGGCCGTCCGCGAGGTGTGCCAGCCAGCCGCTCGGGGAGTACGGCTGGGGCGGGTCGACCTCCATACCCAGCTCCGCCAACGCGAGGGCGTATTCGGATTCTTCGAGAACGAGGGCGAGCAGTTCGTGCAGCTCACCCATGAGGTGGGCGACCAGCTGCGAGTCCGTGGTGACGGCGTAGTCGCCTACGGCCGCGTCGTGGTCCGGGAACTCGTCCGGCATGTCCTGCGAGAACCAGCCGCCGAGAAACTGGCCGAGCTCAGGGAAGCGGGCGTGCCACTCCCAGTGGGTACGAGGGACGGACGGGCGCGGGACCTCGCCCTCCTCGATCGACCGCTTCAGGTGGTCCGCAATGACGAACAGCCATCCCTGGATTGCCGATTCGGGCAGGCCGATGTCAGGCACGGGGTAGAACTCACCGAGGCTCAGACGCAGTCGGCCCGGAGGGTTGCGGGCGTACTCGCGGATCTGCTGTTCGGCCGCGGCCAGGGCCCAGGGGCGGGTGTGCCAGGTGTGGCGCAGGTACGCCTGCAGAGCCTCGCTCAGCTCGCTCGGCTCGTCGTCGGCCGGCATACCGGCGTACGCGCTGATCACCTGGTGCAACTCTCCGTAGCGGCGGTCGAATTCGAGCGGCTTCATGGACACGGCGCTCAACCTCTACAGATAGATCGGGACGGTGGTGAGCACGACGAAGCCGTGCGGACTGTTCGGATCACGCTTGAGGACGACGCGTGCCGCGCGCACATCGACGGGCTCGCGCCCTGCGAGCATCATTGCTTGCAGCAGTACACGACCGACGGGCGCCTCGCGGGAGGGCCAGGTGGCCTCGATAGCGAGGCGGGCGCGGGTGCCCTGGGCGAGCCAGCGGTGAATGTTCTGCTCGTTTCCAGTCACCACCTGCTGGGTGGCCCACTGGGCGGTTTCTCGGTCGGGGTAGGTAGCCGAACGGGTCCGTGCGGTCATGTCTGTCCACTTCAGCTTGCGTCGAACGACCAGATGAGGCCAATTTCGTCATCGGACACCGCGAGGAGCCCGAAGTCCCAGACGTACTGGCTCAGAGGCCAGCAACCGGACACCCGCTCATAGAAGTCCGGATTCTCACCGCCATGGCGAGTGTTGGTGAAGAATGTCGATCCGTCAGGAAAGCGCGAAAGGATCGCCTCTGCGTGGCATTCCATCCCGGCTCTGCGCTCGGCGAAACCATGTTGCCTGGTCACGTTCATCTCATTGGTGGCCAGCATGACGAGGAGGCGCACCACCGCGCGGCGTGGAATCTCGAAGAGTCCGCTTCGCCACTCCGCAGCGCCGGCCTCGTCCACCGGCGGAACGCGGAACGGGAAGGCGGGGTCCTCCAGGAACTCCGGTTCCCCCACTTCCGGGTCCTTGCCTCGCCACCCCCGGGGATCCGCCACCTCCCTGCGCATGATCGCGGCGACGTCGGGCAGCCAGTTCTCCCCAGTTCGCGGACCGACAGCGATGAATGAGTACCGATGGCGGTACATCTCGACTGCGGCCGACCACATATCGGCATCCAGACACGCCGACGGTCCGCAAGTCGGGTCGTGGTCGGCTTGGCTGTGCATCCGGGGCCTCTCACTTGGGCATCGAGCTGAAGACGATATAGGGCGGGTTCAAGTCCGGTTTATACAGGAGACGTATCGCGACTCCCTTGGTGTCTTCTACCTTCGAGGGCTTGCCGTCGTCGCCCACGGTCGAGCCCCTGCCGGTGACCGCATCGCCGACGAGAGGCCCCTGGACGGGGATGGACTTCGTCCCGATCTCCTTCGTCGGGTCCGGCGGGTCCTCGTTCAGCCACTCATCGATCTCAGCCGTATTTTCGCGGAGGCAGTACTGCGTGTATCGCTGAGCGGACTCGACGTCGGCATAGGTAGATGCGCCAGGAATGTTGTACTCGCCGCTCTGCTTCCGCTCATCTCGAAGCCGCTGCAACAACTGCTCATCGGTCTTCCCCACGTGTTTGTCGATGGCGTGCGCTCCGCCCACACCCTCCATCGCCGCGAGGTCCACCGAGTACTTGTATGGGAACTTACTCTCCGGCAGTTGCCAGCTGTGCTCCTTCTTGAACTCATTCAGGGAGCGCGCACCGAACCCCTGCGCCCGAGCCCGTTCCGCCTGGAACGTGGGCACGCTCTGGAGCGCTTCATCAAGTTCGAACTCAAGCATGGCCAGCTTGCCGGCGGCATCGCTGAACGCCTCGTGATAGGCCGCGACCGCCGCGTCCATGGCCGCCTTGTCCATATGGGACCGGAAGGTCAGGACGACCTCCGCGACCACGAGCCCGGCCACGAGCCTGGTGAGTTTGGTGAGATCGAGGCCCGAGGTGAGGTCCTTAACCGTCTTGTCCGTGGCCTCCTTGGCCAGGCGCGTGGTGGTTTCCGTGGTCTTCTGGCCCACGTCCGCAAGATCGTCGAACAGCTTCTGAATCACGTTCGCACTCTTGTCGAGAACCTCGATCACGGGGCGCCTGGTGGCGGGGTCCATTTTCCCGTGGGTCTTCCAGCTCCGGGCGCCCTTCTTGGGAGTCACCTCGGCCCGCTGGTCACGGACCTTCCCCCAGGCCGTGGTTCCCCAGATCGTCTGGCAGAAAGCCTTCATCGCGGCCTGCCATTCACCATTGCCTGTGGGGTCGGTGATGTAGGAGATCGCGTCCGTGAAGTCGTCCGCCGCCTTCTTCACGTCCTCGGAGGCGATCCGCCAGGCCCCAGCGATGTCGCGGAACTCTTCTTCCTTGACGCCCGGCGTTTTCTCGTGGATGCGGCCGAGTCTCAGCCCTTCGTCGACCACGGGTTTCATGATGAACATGAGGAAGTCCGGGACCTCTCCGAGGATTCCGGAAATCGCCCACGAGTCGTGGTACTCGCCCTCCCCCCGCCACCTGAGGTCGTTCGGCGGACCGTACTTGGGCGCGGTGGCGATCACCGCTGGAGGCGGCCTCTCCTCCGGCGGTTCCCCCTTGCCCTTGCTCGCCGCCCAGTCCGCGAGTGCGTAGTTGTTCGCGGTCTGCGTGAAGCCCACCGACACACCCCCCACCGACACCACGCTCTTCGCCCAGAGCTCCAGGAACTTCCCGGCGACGATGCCGTACCGGTCGGCGAAGGAGTCCGCGCCCCAGCCCGTTCCCGCGGACTGGCTGTACTTGTCCAGCGTGCCCGTCAACGTCTTCGCCTTTTTGTCATAGGCGAACTGACCATCGCGCACGACGAGCGAGGTGAAGTAGAGGTGCTGAGGCTGCACATCGAAGCGGCCTACACCTTGGTTGGGTGGGGCGGTCTTGGCCTGGTCCCGTTCTCGCTGCCGCTGCTTGTCGGAGGGCAGATCGGCCATCAGGCCGCACCCCAGCCCCGCAGTACCGCCCTGTGTGCAGCCGCGTAGTTGATCTCCCCGTTGACCACGACATCGTGCAGCCATGCCTGCGCCGCCTGAAGGTCCGCCGCGGACCGGTCCCACTCGTCCAACTTGTCGATAAACACCTCGCGGGCTTCGCCCTCCCAGGTCAGGACCACCTTCTCGGCGCGCCGGTAGAGCACGTCCAGCTGCTCGTTGAGGCGCTTGAGAATGTCCTCAAGATCTCCGGAAAGTTCCTGCAGCGTCGCGAAGTCGACGGTTATCTGGTCGTAGTCCGCCATGCTTCCCTCGGTTCAGAAGTCGTCAGTTGCCGTATGAGCCCTCAGAGGTCGGAGAGCGTGCTGCGCGGCGCGGCGGGTACCTCGGTGTTCGGCGTCGAGAGCGCGTCTGCTTCGCGCTCCACATCCGTCTCGACCTGGATCTTCTGTAGCTGCGCCATGATGTCCAGGTCCTGCTCCGAGAACCCGTCCCGGCTCAACCGCACGGCCTGTTCAAGAGCCTGGATGACCATGCGGATACGTACGGCGTCCTCGGCCGCGCCGCGGTGGAGGTCCCGGTAGGCACGGGCGGCCGGCCCCTGCCATCCCGCCTCGATCCGGTCGACGATCGCGTCCATGCGTCTGACCTGCTTGTCCAGGGGGTCCTGCATACTGTCGAGGTCATCGGCCAGGTCCGTCAGCCGCTCGGCCTGCGCCCGAAGTCGTGGATGTCCACCTGCGCCGCTCATCGCATCCCCCGGTCCGTGGTCGTCAACGTCACTGCTGGACTGGTTACTTGGCACCCCGCGTCACCCTAACAACTTCGCTTCAGACCATGGCAGCAGAAAAGGGACACAGATCGTCCGGTGCGCCTACCCCCATCGACATCGGCTTCGTAATGCCCCCGCCATCCCTGCCCTCACCCCGGGAGCGTTGCCCGGCAACCGGGCGGAGGGTTCGCCAACAGGACACACACGACCGAAGTCGCCGACAATTGAGGAGGCGTTCACCGCCCTCATCGGCCTGGCCGCCGGGAACAGCCGGGCCGGCCGTCGGCTCCACTGCTTGCGCCCGCAGTCCAGCAGCAGGTCCCCGTAGATAGACCCCGCCCCACCGTTGCTGATCCGCCCGCGCCCACGGCTCGAACATCTCCGCCGCGAAGTCCTCCAGATCACACCGCAGCCAACTCCCCACTCAGCACACTCGGTTATCTACACCATCGATCAAGAAGACACGCCATCAGGGATGGCACAGGACCAAGCCCTACTTGGTCGTGTCTTCAAGGTCCCGCCTGACCCGCCCTGCGGGCGGACGGCGCTACTTTGAAGACACGACCAAGGGCGCCAACGCGACGATTGAGTACTGATTCCCCCCGATGCGCGCCGGTCAACTGGTGTCCGCACCCGGAAACGGCTGGCCGGGGCGGTGTTGCAAAACGCCGCGCGCCAGCACACCACCGCGCAACCCTCTGTCCGATATCGCTCGTCGCACCAGCCGGAGCTCTCTTCCTTTCCGTCCAATCGAAGTCCAGCCCCGTCCCAGCCCTTCAGGGCGGTACACCAAGGTCAGAAGCGGTCAGTCCAACCGGAGCCAGCACAGCTCATAGACCCAAGTAACACGTGGTCAGAGCTCTTAGAAGGTGGTTCGTGATTCTTTGAGTGGTTCTGTCGTCGCCTGATGGTGTGGTGTGGGCGGAATCCGCTGGTCCGCCGCTGGTGGTCTGCTGGGGTTGCGGGGTGAGTGAACGCAAGCCGTACCCAAGCGACTTATCGGATGGGCAGTGGTCGCTGATCGAGCCGGTGATCACGGCGTGGAAGGACCGGCACCGTTCGGTCAGCGGTCACCAGGGTGCCTACGCCATGCGGGAGATCGTGAACGCGATCCTCTACCAGGGCCGGACCGGCTGCCAGTGGGCCTACCTCCCGCACGACCTGCCGCCGAAGAGCGCGACGTACTACTACTTCGCCACGTGGCGGGACGACGGGACCGACCAGGTCATCCATGAACTCCTGCGCTGCCAGGTCCGCGAGAAGGCCCGCCGATTAGAGGACCCGACCCTGGTGGTGCTGGACACCCAGAGTGTCCACGTGGCTGCCGGGGTCCCCGCCTCCACAACCGGTCTGGACCCGGCCAAACGGGTGCCGGGCCGCAAGCGGGGACTGGCCGCGGACGTGCTCGGCCTCGTCATCGCCGTCACCATCCTCGCCGCGAGCACGCACGACAACGCCGCGGGTATCGCCCTGCTCGACCAGGCCGCCGAGCACACCGGCGGCACCGTCCAAAAGGCGCTGGTCGATCAGGGCTTCAAGAACCAGGTAGCCGCCCACGGCACCCTCCTGGGCATCGACGTCAAGACCGTACAACGCAACCCGCAGGACAAGGGGTTCGTCCCGCAGCCGAAGCGGTGGAGGGTCGAGCAGACCTACGGGATCCTGATACTGCACCGGCGCCTGGTCCGCGACTACGAACACCGCCCGGCCTCCTCCGCCTCCCGCGTCTACTGGGCGATGACCCACACCATGACCCGCCGGCTCACCGGCGCGAACACTCCCACCTGGCGCGACCCGAAGCCGGTGAGCGCGTGAACATCCAACTTCTCCTCGACGCACTCGGCATCCAGGAGGACGCCGCCCGGGCCCTGGCCGACGACCTCCGCACACAGATCACCGAACTACAGGCCCGGCTGCGGGAAGCCGAGACCCACCTCGAACACCTCGCCATCACCCGCAAGACCGTCACCGCTCTCGCTGACCGGCTCCCGGCCCAGACCTCCGCACCAGACCGGCCCGAGCACCCGGACTACCCCCGCATCCTCGCCGTCTTCAACGAGGCCACCGGCCCCCTCCGGGCCCGTGAAGTCTGCGAAGCCCTCGACCATGAACTGCTGCCGAAGAACATCGAAGGCACCCGCGCCAAGCTGAAACGCCTGGTCAAGCTCGATGTCCTCACCGAGGCCGACGCCGGCAGCTTCACCAGGAACCAATAGTCGACCGGACACCGCGACCAGCAGCCCTGCACCACCCTCACCCGGAAAAGGACATCAACTCACGAACCGCCCTCTTAGTGCTCCAGGGCGCCGTGGATTCCCAAGCTCACAGCGCGAGTTCGATTCTCGTCACCCGCTCCACGACGAAGGCCCAAGTCAACGAAGTCAACGACTTGGGCCTCCTTTGTTGTCTAGACCATTTTCCGGCCGCATGCCATAGCGAGCCCTCCGACCAGGCTGAACGTCACCGACCGACCCTCTTGGGCGACATATGGCGCCCCGTCATCCCATTTGGCGAGACGCACTCTGAGTGACCTGCATCACAGGCCACGCGACAGGCCGAGCTGTGCACACGCGAACCGTTCGCGAAGTTCTGCCAGATGCGTGCAGCGCTCAGAAGGAACTGCGCTCCGGCCCGGGTAGCCGATCTCTCCGATTTCCTCAGCCACGTCCGACAGGCTGGTCGCCTCGTTCAGGCCCGACACGAGCGCGGGGGTCAACGGTCTCAGCGCGTATACGTGGCGGACCGCTGCGAGGTTCAAGGGGACCTCGTAGTAGTCCTCGGCGAAGCGCTGGTACGCCTCGGGAGAGGGATCCGCGAGGAGGTGGAACAGCCGGTTCGCACCGTCGGGGTCGTCATAGCCTGCTGGGAAGTCAATCGTTCCGTGTCTCCACCGGGTGTCAGCCGTCTCGCGCCATATACAGGCCGTCACGACCGGCATGTGGTCTTCGTCGGTGAAGGCGGGTTCCTCCACACACGAGAGGAAGGCCGAGGGAACACCGTCGATCACGCCCGGCCAGACTTCACCGTCATTGGCGTACGGGCTCATCGGCGACTCGTGATCGAACCCGCGCACGTAGGCACCTGCCGACGAGAAGACGATGGAGTACTCGTCCCCCGATCCGTTGCGCATCGAGGCCATCTCCTCACCCTGAGCCCAACCGGAGTTGAAGGAGTAGTACCGGTACTCCCAGTCAGGGCTGAGGATCGCGTCGAGCACCGCCAAGGAACGGCACAGGTTCCGCAGGTCACCAATGGCAGGCAGTCGGCGCGCGACGTCGTATGCGGTCATGCGCTCATCCAACCCGCTGCCTCTGACAGTCGGTGTCTCAACTGGGGCCTTCACCAGGGCCGTCGTCGCACTGGGATGAACCCGTGCCGACAGGGCTACCTACGCCGCGCGCGCTGTGTGCCTGACCCAGAAGGGCGTGGCACAAGGGGATGGATGGTCGCGCTTCCGCTGCCGCTCTGCTGGGGTGGCTGTGTCTGGCGGCGGACGTCGTGGTCGATGTCGGCGGCGAGCCGGCGCTGATGCTCCTTGGTGGAGTGCTGGTAGATGAGCTGCGCCTTCTCGGAGGACTGACCCGCACGGACCATGGTCCTTCAGCTTGGCCCCCGTGTCGGCGGCGAGGGTGTTGCCGGTGTGCCGCAGATCGTAGAAGCGGAAACCCTCGGGCAGGCCCGCCCGGTCCCGGGCCCTTCGCCACTTGCGCCCGAAGGTCGTACCGCGCAGGGCCGCGCCCTTCTCTCCGACGAACACCAGCCCGTCGCCTCCTGGCTCGGCGAACCATTCCAGGTGACGGCGGAGGTCTTCGTACAGGAAGGCGGGCAGGACGATCTCCCGTTTGCCCGCCCGGGACTTGGGGTCACCGATGACGCGGTGTCCGGTGTTCAGCTCGGGCGCGGCACGGCGCACCCAGAGGGAGCCCGCGTCGCCCTCGCCCACTTCTGCCAACGGATCTCCGGCGCAGGACACTAGTTCCGGCGACGTTGCGCACCACCCAGGAGCCCTTCCGCTCCGGACGGCAGCCAACGCGAGTGGGGTGCGCTGGCGGACTGGCGAGATCACCGTTCACCTGGGCCATCACGTCGCGTCAGCGTAGTTGGCGCCTGCGTGGTGGCGTGCGAGGTGGAGCCGTTCTCGGACAAGGTCGCCCGACTCGCGGCGGAAGCGGTCGGCCCAGCGTAGAACTCTTTGAGGATAGGTACGGGTGAAGAGGTCTCGCGTACGGGGCAACGCCGGGCGTGTGTACAGGGCTGACGGGAAGGCGACGGGTGCTGTCGGACGAGGCGTGGCGTGAGTTGCTTGGGCAGGGAGCCATCCGCACTTTTCGCGAGCGCAGCGTGATGCTGAGACAGGGCTCTGCGGGAACGCACCTTCTCGCTCTCACCGACGGCCTGGCCAAAGTCGTGTGCCGGGAGCCGGGCGGAGTCGTGACCTGGCTGGCCTTCCGGGGGCCGGGTGACCTGTTGGGTGAGGTGTCTGTCTTCAACGGCTCCCCGCGTACGGCGGAAGTGGTTTCGCTCACCCCCTGCACGGCTGTCGTGCTGGAAGCGGAACGGTTCCGCCGATTCGTTGAACGGCGCGGTCTCGTCATGGACTTGATGCGCCAGGCCCTCGCCCGGCTGCGGGAGTCCGACGCACACCGCTCCGAACTGCTGACCCTGCCGGTGGTCGTACGGCTGGCGCGGGCGCTCCTGCGTCTGGTCGAACTCACCGCGCCCGGAGCCGAGTCCGATGTCGTACGACTGACCGGTCTGAGCCAGGAGGAGATCGCCCAGGCTATCGGTGTGACCCGCAACGCCGCCATCACAGGACTGCAACGGCTACGGGAGTCGGGCGCGGTCGAGACGGCCCGCCGGGCGATCGTCATCAAGGACATGAAGATGCTGCGCGACTGGGCGACGACCGCCCCGTGAACCACGACAGCGACGGTCTTCTCTCCTCCTCAGCTGAATGAGCGCTGCCCGCCCGAGAGCAGGCTCCCCCACCTGAGCACGCCGCCGCTGTGATGTGGGACACCCGTGAAGCG
This sequence comes from Streptomyces sp. NPDC050433, assembly GCF_044458565.1. NCBI lineage: Bacteria > Bacillati > Actinomycetota > Actinomycetes > Kitasatosporales > Streptomycetaceae > Streptomyces > Streptomyces sp. NPDC050433. Next base: position 17,852 of record NZ_JBITIB010000019.1, read on the forward strand.
CCCTCCACTGTGCAGTCGGACGGACGGATCCGACAGAACCTCGAAGCAGCCGGCCACCGGCTTCGTCCCCGCCCCGCTTCCACGAGGAGATCCCACATGTCCACGTCCGTTCCCGGCCCGTACTCCGAGAGCCGAGCGCTGCCTCCCTACCGCGCCCTGTTCGCCGTCGACGCCAAGGACTTCACGGGTCTGCCCGCCGTGCAGCACGGTCCGGTGAGCCAGTTGATCCCCGAACTGGTCGACCAGGCGCTGGAGCAGGCCGGGCTTCACGAGCTGCGTGACTCCAAGCGGTTTCCGGCCAACACCGGTGACGGCGTGGTGTTCGGCTTCGACCCGGCGTTGCTGCCCTTCGTCCTCTGGCCGTTCCTGGGCGTGCTGGACGACATCCTCGGCGCGTACAACAGGCAGAGTGTCGGCCCCCGCATCCGGCTCCGGGCCAGTGTCCACGTAGGACCGCTGCCGGACGCGGACAACCCCGGCGACGGCAACGGCACGGCCCGCAACGACACGCACCGACTGCTGGACTCTCGTCCGGTCAAAGCCATCATGGCGGCGGCGAGCGAAGAGGTCACCCACCTGGCGGCGGTCATCTCCGAGCGCGTCTACGAGGACGTGGTGCTCGGCGCGTACACCGGACTGCACCCGGACCGCTGTGTGGAAGTGCCGGCCACCGTGGAGGGCAAGAACTTCTCGCAGCGGGCCTGGCTGTACGTTCCGTCGCCATCCGGAAACCTCGTACAGGCCGGTGTACGGCCGCGCGAGGAGTCCGCGGCGCAGGGCAGCGAGTCCGTCGATCGTGAACCGGCCCCGGTCACGCGGCCCGGCGCGCGGTACAGCGGCAACAAGCAGCACGTGGGGGAGGGCGCAGCCGTGATGGGGAACGTCGGAAGGGACGTCACGTACCGGGGTGGCTCCACCTCGTACCGCGGCACCAACCAGCACTGGGGCAGCGGCGACAACGTGACGGGCGACAAGCAGGTCGGCGAGGCCGGAGGCGACCGGTGAGCGCCGACGCCGGTGCGGATGCGGGTGCGGACTCACGCGGTTCGGAGGCCGACGGCCGAACGGATGCCGGGGACTCCTACCGGGACAACCAGCAGCGGCTGGGCCAAGGCGCACAAGTCATGGGTGCGGTCGGCGGCAACGTCACCGTGATCAACGGAGCACCGCTCGACGAGACCGTCGCGGACCTGATCGTCCCCCCACGACTGCGCGAAGGTCCCTATCCCGCAGCCGATGTCCGCGCCCGACTGCGCGCGTTCGTCGAACCACCCACCTTCAGACAGTGCCGCAAGGTGCTGGACAGCCACATTCTGGTGCTGAGGGCGGGCAGTGGGACCGGTGCGAGCACGGCGGCGTTCGCCTTGCTCGCGGAGCGGTACGGAACTGACGGCATCACCGGCATCGACCCCCCGGACGACCTCTCGCGCTGGCGCCCGGCCGAAAGTCGCGGATACCTGCTGCAGGGGCTGTCACCCGCCGCTGCCGCCTCTCTCGGCGAGGTCGTGCTCACCGGATTGGCCGAGCAGCTGCGCCTGTCGGGCGCCCATCTGGTCATCACCGTACGGTCGGAGACGAAGCTCCGAGTCGACACGGTGCCGTGGCAGGTGGTGCACCTCCCGCCACCGCCGGTCGAGCTGGCCTCGAAGCGCCTCAAAACCATGCCGGACTCGGACGAACTCACCACCGAGCAGAGCGCCGAAGCGCTGGGACACCTCGCTTCCGCCGACTTCACCGACTACCTGCGCGCCCATCCGCTGCCACAGGACGGTGTCGAAGTGGCGGAGGGACTGCGGGAACTCGTCGTGTTCGGAAAGTCCGCCGAATCCGTACTCGACGATCTGCGAGCCGGCAGCCTCACGGCGGCCCGGAGAGCGCTGGCGGAAGCGAGCGACCGGGCCGACAGGCTCTCCCTCATGGCGGCAATCTCGCTGCTCTCCAAACAGGACCGTACGGTCCTTGAGAAGTTCAGCGCGGTTCTGCGCCCCCGCATCGAGGAGCGCGGTGGCCCGACACCTGACATGTCCGGGCTGCATGAACGCATCGACAACCGGGGACCGGCCGCGGAGAAGTCTCGAAAGGGACGCGACCTTCTCGGGCCGTCCTTCGAGGAGCGGCTCGAAGCCGTCGGCGCACATCCACTGCCGCTCCGCTTCGGATCCGCGCAGCGCTATCCGGTCCAGCCGGTCGCGTTCTCCGGTCGGCACAGGTCGGACGCCCTGCTGCGCTGTCTGTGGCTCGACTACGAAGGCATGGCGGACCTGATGTGGCAGGCCCTGCGCGAGGTTCCCCACCACTCCGGCATCGAACTGGCTGCGGGCCAGGCGATCGGGAAGGTACTGGCCCACGCGACCGGCCCGGACACGCTGCGCCAGCTGCATCCCTTCGCCATCTCCGACAGACGCTGGCAGCGCCGACTGGTGGCCTACGCGCTCGGCGAGATGGTCCAGTACCCCGCTCTCACCAGCACGGTACGGGAACAGTTGCGGCAATGGAGCCGAGCCGCCCCCATCGCCCTGCGCTGCACCGTGGCGGAGACCTGCGCCGGCAGCTACGGCTTGGCCCGACCTGCCGCCGCCCTGAAACTGCTGGACTCCGTACTCAACGGCCCGGACGAGAAGTTGCAGGACAGCCTGCGTGCCGCGGTGTCCTTCGCTCTGAGCACCCTTCTCTCCGAGAACGCCAACTACTCCCTCGTCCTAGACCGACAAAGGGAGTGGCAGGCAGCCGCTCCGGGCACTCAGCACCACGCCTTGGCGGTTCACTTCATCGAATCGGTGAGCTCTTCGACCTTCCCGCGGCCCGGGGCCCCGGGCGCACGGCGTGTGCGTCTCGCCGACTTGCTCGCGAACCACCCCGAGCGGGCCCTCGATCTCGTCGCCACAGCCTTGAACGACCCCACCACCCATGAAGCCATGGCGAAGGGGCTGTCCCAGATCGAGAGCGACCCGGACCAACGGCGCCGGACCGCCTTCCCTGGCTTCCTCTCCGCACTCTCCGGTACAGCCAGAACCAACCGCGGCGTCCTGCGTTTCGTCCTGCGCCGCCACCGCGTACGCACGGTCTCCACAGCAGAAGGGTTCGCCTCATGACCAGTCCGCTCATCACACCTCTGAAGACTTCGCCGGGCTGGCAGTTGCTCCGCCTCCGCTTCAGCGCCCCGGAGAACCGGGCCCTGGTGTTCCTCGCGGACGGCGGCGCCGACGGAATGGTGCCGCCCCGCGGCGGCGACTACTGGGGCTATCCCCGGCCAACATTGCGCGCGGTGCGTCAGGAAGACTATTTCGACATCGTGTGGGTCTCGCTCACGGAACGGCGGATCTCGGTCGACATCCCGCGCCGACCGCCGAAGCCCCCTGCCCGGTACGGAGTCGCCTGGCGGATCAGCAACCCGGTCCTCGCGGCGAGGAACCACCTCACCGAGGAACGGGCAGGGCACTTGGTGGCCGGCCACATCAGCGACAACGCCGCCCTGCCGGGCGTGGCCGACCCGCTACGACAGCCACCGCCCCACTTCGGCACAACCGAGGTCGAGGCCCCCGGCCGGCCACAGGTGATCGACGGCTACGGCCTCACGTACTGGTTCCTGGATCCGCCGGCCGCGCTCCTGCCCACCCCCGGCGCCGGTGCGGAACCCGCCCTGCCGCCGGGCTTCGGCGAAGCCCACCGTGAGGCGTACCGCTTCTACCGGGAGGTCGTCGCGGGCGGACCCGTCGGCCTGGCCGCCCTCTGGCTCCTGCACCAGCCGGAGCAGGCGAAGGACGTGCTCGAATGGACGGTGACCCACCGGAATCTCCTTTCCGACGAGGCCAGTTGGGAACACACCCTCGCAGCGACGCTTCAGTCGCTGACACCGGAGGACAGAGGCTTCGTCGGTGTCAACCTGGCACGTGTCCTCAGCGACATCGGAGTCCCACAGGGCGACGAGATTCTGCACCGGCTCGACCACCCCGACGGGGAGGAGGGCTGGAATGGATCGTACGAGGATCCTCGGTGACTTCCGGATAAGTTCGCCCGTCGGGTGCCGGACGAGGACGAAGAGTTGCTCGACGTATCGATTCGCCGCGCTCTGTGGCCACCTACGCCTACGCTCGATCGGACAATCCTGCCCACGCGCGAGAGGCTGCCCGAGATGAGCGACGAGGATGGCCTGTCCCCTGGGGCGCGACGCATGATCGAAGAAGCTCAAGCCATGATGACGGAGGAGCTTTTGGAGGAAACGCTACGTACCAAGGCCAATGTCGATCCCGACAACTTGGCCACGTTGCTGGACCTCGTCGCGATCGGCATCACCAACAGCACGTGGCGCAATAGCTGCGTCGAGAACTGGCATGCCGAAGGGCGGCTGTCCGACGGCGAAATGATGCGGATCAACAGCCACACCACGTTCCGCCACCTAACAGAAGCCCTCGACCTCAACGGCACCCAGCGCCAGGACCTCAGGGACCTCCTACTCAACAACCGCCCAGAGCAGTACCAACCCCCGCTCTGGCGCATCCGCCCCGAAGCCTGAGTAACAACCTCTCTACGGCTTCAAGGCCCCTCGCTCCGGCCCCCGGCTACGCCGGTCACGCTACGAAAGCGAACGCCAGTGGCTGGGAGAAACCCACTGTGGTGCAGGCGGGCAAGGTTGCCGAGGGAGATTGCGGTGTCAGGGTGGTCCGGGCCGAGAGCGGCTTCGGTGATCACCAGCGCCCGCTGCCCCAGCGGCAGGGCCTCGTCGTACCGGTTGGCATCCTACGGTCGGAGCACTGTCCCGCCCTCACTACTCGCCAGCGCCCGCCAGGGGCCGGTTCGGCGAGTCCTTGGTCCTTGAGTACGCCGAACGCCCGGAGTGCTACTCCACGGGGAGACACCGTGATCGTTCGTGACCTCACTCAAGGATGGAGCTCTACCATCTCCGGATCAGCCTCGATCTGAGCTTTTAGCACGTCGGCGATCTTCAGAAACGTCCCCTGTGGGCTGGCCTGCTGCGACACCTGCTCTCACCTCTTCGCACTAGGGTCTGTACCCGTCAACGTATGGCTATAGCAATACGTTGAGCCTCGCACGCTCGGGCCGCCTCAGTCCCCAGACCGACCGGCCGCAGCAGCGGCGCGGGAATCCTCGGTTGCACCGCTGTGGGCCATGTGGGCCGTGATCCACCGTCGTGGCAGCGATGTCACCGTGGGTTCAAATCCCACACCCACCGCCACGTGAGACAGCCCCTGACCAGGTGTCAGCGGCTGTTTCGCTACTTGGTGCCCGCTACCCTCGGTGCCCCCCGCCGTTTCCCGCACGATCGGGCACGGATGGGGCACGGGGGTGACAGGGCCTTCTGACCCGTGAGATCGGGTGGCGCGCTGCGACGGGAGCCGATGACCTCCCGTTCTGGCCGCCGAGGTTGGCGCTCATGGGCGTTTGTGTGACGTCGTTGCCGTCAGGGTTGCGGTCAACTCCGAGCGCAACGACAAAGCCCGTCCCCGAAAAAGAAAGTGTCGAGGGCTCTGAGCCGCCGGCGGCCGGTGGGCCCTGGTTTCCACTGTCTGTGGGAGCCAGCCGACATGCGTAGTGATCCGACCCCACACTCCGCTACCCCCAGACAGTCTCGTCACGGACATTCGGCCGCCGGCGCACCGGCGGCCTGCCTCGATCAGCGGCCCGGGTCACACATTCGGCGCTCTTTGACGTGCAATGCGCCACGGGGTTCGTTTATGTGATGACTGGCAACTCTCTGTGACCGTCGATGAGGCCGCAGGACGTCCCCACGACGCTGAGAAGGTAGGACTCTGATGAGGCTTGATTTCGGTTCGCGTCTCGCAGCGGTGGCCATCACCGCAGTGACAGCGATCGTGACGGTGGGCCAGACGGCATCCGCCGCGCCGGTGGGCGGGGACGGGAAGCCGTTCATCGGGCCGCTGCACACCGTCTCCACCGTCGCGTCGACGGTTCCGGCCAACGGTGACCTGAACCCGTACGGCACCGCCCTGGTCAAGAAGAGCACCGGTGATTTGCGGCGCGGCAACGTGCTGGTCAGCAATTTCAACAACGCCGCGAACCAGCAGGGCACGGGGACCACGCTCGTGCAGATCAGTCCCGAGGGCGAGACCAGACTGTTCGCTCAGATCGACCCGAACAAGCTGCCGGGACCGTGCCCGGGGGGCGTGGGGCTGACGACCGCACTGTCCATCCTGCCGGGCGGCTGGGTGGTGGTGGGGAGCCTGCCCACGGCCGACGGCACGTCCGCCACGGCGCAGGCCGGGTGCCTGATCGTGCTGGACAAGCATGGCAAGGTCCGCGAGACCCTCAGCGGCCAGGGGATCAACGGCCCCTGGGACATGACCGCGAAGAGCCACGGCGACAAGACCGATCTGTTCGTCACCAACGTGCTCAACGGTACGGTCGCCGGCGGCGGCAACGTCGTGCGGCAGGGCACCGTGCTGCGGATCACCCTGCACCGCCACGACGACCGGCCGCCGACCCGTGTGGCCACGACCGTGATCGGTTCGGGTTTCGCGCAGAAGACCGACCCGGCGGCCCTCGTGATCGGGCCGACGGGTGTCGGCCTGCGGGATGGGACGCTCTACGTGGCGGACACCGAGGACAACCGCATCACCGCGATCCCGGACGCGCTGAAGCGGGACACCAGCGCCGACACCGGCAGAGTGGTCACCACCGACCAGAACCTCAACGGCCCGCTCGGGTTGGCAATCGCTCCGAACGGCCACATCCTTACCACCAACGGCGGTGACGGCAACATCGTCGAGACCACTCCGCGCGGCGCCCAGGTGGCGGTGCGCACGCTCGACAGCAGCGGTACGCCGCCGGGAGCGGGCGCGCTGTTCGGGCTCGCGATCGCCGAAAACCCCGACCGGGTCTACTTTGTCGACGACGCAACCAACACGCTGAACCTGCTGAGCCGACACTGAACCGCTCGCAGGGGCTGATCCGGCCCTGCGCAAGCACAGGCAGTCAGTGCTTCCGGCTCGGACCAGGGAGGGGCTGACCGCGCGCCCCTGCTGACGTCGCCACGTGGCGTGGCCTGCGGCCCCGGCGCACCCAAGGACACTCGGGTGGGCCGGGGCCCTCTTGCCGATGGCCACGATGGGCCGCTGCTGTCGCGCCGGCATGCTTCGAAGGAAGCCCAACGCCCATGACCACCCCATCGTCATCTTGGCGAACCCATCGGGCCCTCGCCTGCAACGGGCTGCGCGCTGCGATGCCAGGAGCTTGGGCCTGGGAGTTGCCCATGGGCCTGATCGAGGACGGCGAGACCCCGGAGGAAGCGGCAGCGCGTGAGGTCCTGGCGGACCGGTTGGCGCGCTGGTCCGATCAAGCCCCTGATCTACGCCGAGTCGGCCAACGGGATCACCGACCGCATCGAGTGGATTCCTCTCTCGGACGTGCGGGTCAGCCTCGCGTTGAGCCGTACCGCTGGATCCTCTTGGCCCCGCCCGACCTGGTCGAGGTCGGCCGCACTCCCCGTACATGAGGCGCGGCGGACACCAGCACGGCGGGAGCGTGGCTGATGAAGCCGCAACGGCCCGTGTCGCCGTTCGCCGCCCGCGACCTGGTGGAAGGTGTTGGCGGTGTACCGGCAGCCTCCAGTCCGTATCGTCGGCAAACCCTGGGAGGCCCTGGAAGTTGGTCAGCGTTTGCGAGCGACGGTCAGGCCGTCCGCGATCGGCAGGAGCACGGACTCGACCCGGTCGTCGGCGCGGACGTGTGCGTTGAACTCGCGGATCGCCAGGCCGTTCCCCTCTGCGTCGGCGCTGGCCGCCTCGCCGCCGTACAGCACGTTGTCGGCGAGGAGGAGCCCGCCCGGACGGACGCGCGGTACGAGTTCGTCCCAGTAGGCGCGGTAGCCCGGTTTGTCCGCGTCCAGGAAGACGAGGTCGACGAGCGGCTCCGCCGGCAGGGCCCGGAGGGTGTCGAGGGCCGGGGCGATCCGGAGGTCGATACGGTCCCGCAGGCCGGCCTCCTCCCATGCCTCCTGGGCGATGGCGGTCCAGTCCGTGGAGATGTCGCAGGTCAGGACGGTGCCGCCGGGGGGCAGCCCTTCGGCCAGGGCAAGGGTCGAGTAACCGGTGAAGGTGCCCACCTCGACGATGCGGCGGGCGCCGGTGAGCCGGGCCAGCAGGGTGAGCAGGACGCCCTGTTCGTGCGGGATCTGCATCTCGGCGGGCCCGCCGAGAGCCCGAGTGTCGGCGATCAGGCGTTCTTGGACGGGGGTGAGGGGTTCCGCCTGGGCCACGATGTAGTCGTACACGGCGGGGGTGAGGGGGACCGACTTGATCTGGTCCGCAGGGCTGCTCATGTCGTGAGTTCCTTCGAGGGGAGCGGAGTTGGGGTCTGCTGTGCCTGCTGTGCTTGCTGTGCCGCGATGTGCTCGACGGGGGCCGTGAGGAGGGACAGCGCGTCGTGCGTGAAACGTTCGGGACATCCGTCCGGGTTCGGGCCGAGACCGTGCACCATGATGTCGCTCACGCACTGGACGAGTCGGCGGACCAGTTGCGCCTCGTAGCCGAGACGGCACACCGTTCGCCGGTGCACGCGGAAGTACGCGTCGTACAGGTCGTGTTCCGCGGTGGTGGTGATGTCGGCGGGGTGCCGACCGGCCTGCTGGAGCAGGGAAGCGCCGCTGGGAACGAGTTTCCCGGCCACCGCCATGTGTGCTCGCTGATTGTCCCGGACGGCACGGGTCAGCGGAGCGAGGAGGGCCGCGGGGTGGCGGCCCCGGACGACGCGCAGGGCGGCCGGAACCGCGGCGTAGTCACGGGCCCACGCGCCGCTGAACGCGGGGTGCGCCGCGCTTATGTGAGGGCGCACGACGGCGGCGTAGAGCTCGGGCGAGCAACTGCCCGAGTAGAGAAAGAGTACGGAGTAGGCGTCGTACAGGGTCGCCGCCCAGCTGACTGCCGACTGTGCCGGGGGTTCGGGGGTCGCGGCGACGGCGTGCAGGGCGCGGGCCTGTAGCTGCCATACGACGAAGGCGGCATGGTGGCCGATGAACCACCGGTGGCGGGCCCGGTCCGCCTCGCCGGAGGGTGGGACATGCGTCGCCGGTGGCTCGCCGGTCAGGGCGTGGCGCAGGGCGGACAGTTCGACGCGCAGGAGATCCGGGCAGTCGGGGTGGGAGCAGTCGGCGGGGTCCTGGTCCGGCATGGGGAGCAGCAGCGGCGGGACCGTGACAGTCGGGGCGCAGCCGGTCGGGGCCGAGCCGGTCAGGGAGACGCTCACCATGATGTGACACAGACGAGTGCAGCAAGCGGGGCAGCGGTCATCGACGGTCGTCGCTTTCGGGAGGGGTGACGTGTCAGGCGGGTGCGCGCACGGCTGCCGCCGCGCAGGTGCCGCCCCAACTGGTCGCGGTCACCAGGGCGGCGCGGGCGGGGCCAGGGTGGGTGAGGGCGCGGGTGATCTCGGGGAGCGGGCGGCGGGTTGCGGTGAGCGGGCGCCGGCCGACGACCGGGTCCGTACAGGCTTCAAGAGCCGCCAGGGTGGCGAGAAGCCCCCCGGCGGCTTGGGTATGGCCGGTGATGCCGGTGATGTTCGTCGGCAGTACGGCACCGGGGACTGTGGCGAGAGCGCTGGCTTCGGCCTCGTCCAGAGCCGGATTCCCCCACGAAGTGCCGTAGAGATGCAGGGGTGTTCCCGGGCCGAAGCCGGAGCGGGCCGCTGCTTCGGTGAGGCATCGTGCCAGTGTTTCGCCGGACGCCTCCACGCCGCCGGGCTCGACGGGCGCCCCGGCGTTGGCGCACGTGAGCACGGTGCCGAGCGTCCGGAAGCCGCGACGGGCCGACTGCCCGGCGGACTCCAGGACCAGCGCCACGCCGGCCGGGGTGAGCACGCCTCCGTCTGCGGCGAGGTCGTACGGCCGGCCGGCCTCTTTGGTGAGCAGTCCGTGGTGGGCGAAGGCGGCACGGAGGGCGGGAGCCGCCTCGTCCGCGGCGATGACATACACGGTGTCGGCGTGGTCGTGCCGGATCAGGTCGGCGGCCTGACCCAGCGCGAGCAGACCGGAGGCGTCGCCCGCGCTGACGACCGTCGCCGGGCCTCGGGCGCCGAGTGCCATGGCCGCGTGCCCGGCGTGGACCGCGGCGACCGAATTTGGGGCGAGCAGCGGGCTGGGAGTCTGGCCCTGGGCATGCAGTTCGGCCATGGCGGTGTGCGTGGTGACCGGCCCGGAGGCGGTGGCGATGACCACTCCGACGCGTTCGCCGAAAGGCGGCTCCTCACCGAAGGCGTCCGTCCGGGCGAGGCCGGCGGCGGCGAGCACGATTCGGCCGAAGGGGTCGAGCCTGGTCCAGAGCCCCGTGGGGATGTGAGGCGCCAGCTCGTCCTCGTCGAGTTCGAGTACTGCCTCAAGTGCTGAGTCGAGTGGTGCGGGTCCGGCGGTGCGCAGGTGGGCGAGAAACGCTGAACGTCCGTACGCGTTCGGGGTGATGACTCCGGCGCCGGTGACCATCACCTCCCGCGCGGCGGGTTTCGGCGGCCTCGCCGGAGGCCGGGAGGCGGCGAATACGAGAGCGGCGTTCTGTCCGCCGAAGCCGACGGAGACACTGACGGCGTGGCGGAACTCGGTCGTGTCCTGTGTTCCACCGCGGGCCGTGTGCCCCGAGAGCTCTTCCGCCGTCACCGTGTCAGCACCGGCCGGCTGGTCGGCAGCCGGACCCAGTGCGCCGTCGAGGGTGGGGGGCACAATGCCGCGCCGGAGGGCGAGAAGCGTGACGGCCGCTTCGAGGGCACCTGAGGCGCCCAGCGTGTGGCCGGTCTGGGACTTGGTGCTGCTCAGTGGCGTACCGCTCGGGAACACGGCTGCCAGGGCGGCCAGTTCGGCGGTGTCGTTGGCCCGGGTGCCGGTCCCGTGACCGTTGATGTAGCCGACTTCGTCGGGCGTAAGTCCGGCGTCGGCGAGCGCGGCGGACACCGCCCTGCGCAGACCCTCACCTCGCGGGTGCGGCGCCGTGATGTGGTGGGCGTCGCCGGTCAGTGCGTGACCGGTCAGGTATCCGACCGGCTTCGCCCCGCGCCGCGCGGCTGCCGCCCCGTCCTCCAGGACGAGGAAGGCCACGCCCTCGCCGAGGCTGGTGCCCGCGCTGCGGTCGTAGGGGGAGCACGGGCCGCGGTCCAGGGCCCGCCAGCTGTCGAAGGCCGCGAGTACGGAGTCGTCGAGGACGTTGACTCCGCCCACAAGTGCGGCGTCGATCCTTCCCGCGCGGATCAGTTCGGCGGCGCGCGCGAGTGCGCAGGCGGAGGCGACGCACCCGTTGACGAAGACCTCTCGCGGCCCTGTCAGCCCAAGTGCCGCGGCGATCGCGTCCGCCGCGGTGTGCGGCCGTGCCAGCGCCTGGTCCCGGTGCGTGGGCAGGTGGTGCCTGAAGTCGGGGGCTCCCCAGTCGGTGGTTCCCAGCACGAGAGCGACCCGCTCGGGAACTACGCGCTCGGGAACTCCCCGCTCGGCGCACCGGCCGGCTTCCGGGAGCGGGGCGAGCCCGGCCTGCTCCCAGGCCGCGACAGCGTGTCGTACGGCCAGCCGTACGGTGTCTGCGCTGTCGTCCCGCGCCAGCAGACCGCAGGTGTGGCGCTCCGCGCGCCGTGTGAGGCCCGGGACGGCCCCGGAGATTCCCGTCCACACGGCGGCAGGGGTGTCACCCAACGCGCAGGCGAGATGCATCCCGGTCACGGCGACGCCCGCGAAGGCGGCCGGCGCGGTCATGAGGTCGCCCGGGGTGCGAGAGGCTTGCCCAGGGAGCTGCGCGGGACGCGGTCCACCAGCCGGATCTCCCGTGGCGCCGCGCCGAGATCGCGCGCGGTGGCCCGCACCGCGTCTTCGGTGAGTCCGGTACCCCCCGCGATCAGCACGTCGTACGTCTCTCCGCGCAGCGGGTCGGGAACTCGTACGCAGGCCACGTCGGCACAGTCCAGGGCGGCCCGCAGGCGGGCGGCGATCCCGTTGAGGTCGTGCCGGACTCCGTTGACCTTGACCAGGTGGGCCCGGCGGCCGAGGCGCAGGAAGCGCCGGTCGTCCAAGGGCCGGATGAGATCGTCCAGTTCGTGAAAGGCGGGGTGGCTTCCGTCGGGGAGGGCGGCCAGTCGCGGGCCGGACACCGTCAGCGGAACACCGTCAGCGGTGTTCGGAGGGTTGGACCCGGCGTCGGGGGTGGGTGAGGCGATCGTGACGTCGTCGAACAGGGTCCAGGGGCCCGACGGGTCCCAGCCGTGGCGGTGGGCGACCGCGCTGGTCTCGGTGGAGCCCAGCACCTCGACGACGGCGGTGCGCTCGCCGTCGTACAACTCCCTTGCCTCGGGGGGAAGTTCGGCGGAACTGTGCAGGAACGTGATGTGCTCGAAGGAGGCCAGCCAGCGTGGATGCCGGCGCAGGATACGGAAAGTCCACGGGATGGCGACCACGACGATCCGGGCGGCCGGCACGATCGGCGGCGGGCAGTCGAACGTGGGCCAGAACCACACCGGCAGCCCCGTCACCGCGGGCAGAAGCATCGTCGCCGAGGCGCCGTAGGCGTGCCGTACCGGTGCGAAACTGACGACGGCCTGCGGGGCGTACGGGTCTACCAGGCGGGCGAGTTGTGTGCTGTCGGCGCTCAGCCGGGCGCCGGACAGGATGCGGCTCACGGGCTCGGCGGTACTGCCGGACGTGCGGAATACGTAGCTTCGGGATTCGAGTCCCGCGCGGACAGCCGCGGCGTCGGCCGCGGGGAGGCGGTCCCACGGGAGGTGCCACGGCGCGTCGGAGGGCTCGGCCCCGGCCGGGGTCGAGCCGATGCCGGGTGAGTCCCACAGCGCGTCGAAGGGAAGCTCGGTGTACGGGACGGGAGTTGGGGTCACGAGGGGCCGTCCAGTTCGGCGAGCCGGGCCGCGACCGAGTCCAGCGTGCCGACATCCCCCGTGTCCAACGCACCTGTCTCCAGGCCGAATTCACGCTCAAGTCGAGTGGCGACCTCCAACTGCATGAGGCTGTCATAGGTGGCGCTCGGGAACTCCGTGAGCGACATGTCGGCAGGCCAGTCGTCCAGCGACCGGCCCAGTGCGCCCTCCACCACGGCGCGGACTCTGTCGGCCAACTCGACGGCGGGGGTGACGGCTTCGGTCATGAGCTGTGGACCTCGTTCTCGGCGGCGTTCTCGGTCGCGGTGACACGGCTGAACTCGTCCAGGACATCGGCGGCGCGCCGCACCTCGACATCGAGCGGTCTGTCGGGGTCCACCGGAGGGATCGCCGCGATCAGGCGGTCCACGACATCGGCGCACCGCGGAGCGGCCGGCCGGCGCCCGGACAGATGCGCGGCCTGCCGTACGGCCACGGCCAGCGAGCCGTGCAGCCAGCGCAGCCGCTCCGCCTGGGCCAGGGCGGTGAGAGCGGCCTGGGTGCCGAAGGGCACCACGTCCTGGTTGTGGCCGTTGGTCGGCAGGCTCTGCACGGACGCCGGCACGGCCTCCCGGCGCATCGCGGCCACTGTGGCGGTCGCGGCCAACTGGACGCCCTGGACTCCATGCTGACGGCCCGGCTCGACGGCCAGTATCGGCGGCAGGCCCCCGTTGCGGTGCGGATCGACCAGCAGGTCGAGCTGGCGCTCGGCCAGATTGCCCATCTGTGTCGCGGTGATCGAGAGGAGGTCTGCGGCGAAGGCCACGGGCTGGCCGAAAAAGTTGCCGCCGTGGGCGACCAGGCCGTCCTCGGCGAAGAAGAGCGGATTGTCGCTGACCCCGGCGAGGTCGTCACCGATGACCCGCGCCGCGTATCCGAGCGAGGACCTGGCCGCGCCCAGCAGTTGCGGCGTACAGCGGACGCTGTAGGGCTCCTGTAGTGGCCGGTCACCCGAGGGAACACTCCCTTCGAGCCGCTCGCGCAGCGCCGCGGCAGCGTGCTCGGCGTCGGGGTGCCCGTAGGCCCGGAGCAGTTGGGGAGCGAGGAAGGCGGGTGCGGCGCCGAGCAGTTCGGTGAGACAGGCGCTGAGGGTGAGCGCGGCCTCGTACGAGCGCCGGAGTCCCACAAGTGCCAGACCGGCCGCGGCGGCGGTCACCGACGTCCCGTTGACCAGGGCGAGCGCGTCTCGCCCGTCGAGCTCCAGCGGACGCAGACCGGCACGACGCAACGCCTCGTCCGCCGGGATGCGCTCCGCGCCGAGGTAGGCATGCCCTTGACCGCGCAGGGCCCGCGCCGCGTAGGCCAGCGGGATCAGATCTCCGCTGGCACCGACCGATCCGTACGTCGGCACAGCGGGTGCGAAAGAGGTCCGCAGGGCCGCGCAGAGCGCGTCGACCACCTCGGGCGAGACACCGGAACGGCCCTGACACAGCGACCACAGCCGGACGGCGAGCGCGCCGCGCACGACAGCGGGCGGCAGGTCCGCCCCCTGCCCGGCCACCAGATGGTTGAGCGCGTTGTCGCACTGCTCGGCGCCGTTGTCCCGGCCGGGAAACCCCACGAGCGGCCCGAACCCGGTGGTCGCCCCGTACACCTGCTGTCCGTCCCCCATGGCCAGCAGAGTGAAGTCACGGCATTCGGCGACCCGTTGGCGCACCTCGGGGCCGGGCTCGAAGTGCACGGGACGAGCGGCCCGCTCCAGCACCTCGGAAGTGAGCCGGCCCGCGAGTGGGATCGTGGGGAGGAGGTCGGAGTCCAGGAGCACGGCTCAATCCCTGCGGTTCGGGTACGGGGGCGCAGCGACCGGAGCGGTGTACGCAACAGCAGCTGCCCAGGTGCCGATTGATCAACGACAAACCACCCCAGAAGGAACGCGAGATCGTGGAGCGCCAGCCCTGAACGCTGCGCACCACAGACTCGAAGCGGCGCTGCACCTCACCATCTCGGCCCTACCCGGCCTCGTCACGCGAGGCTCACGGGAAGCACCACCCAGGCCGCGGCTGCCGCGACGGCGCCCACCGAAAGCCGGGACAGGACACCGGCACGGGCAGGACCACCTAGTCTCTGGCCGTTGGTGAACACGACTACGACACCCGCGCGGGGAAGGTCAGCCTGCGGTCGATGTCGGCGGTGACGCGGCCCTCGACCATGGTCGCGACGACGCGGTGGCGGAACGTCATGCCGTGGAACGGGGTGTTGTCCGACGCGCTGACCGACTCGGTCCGGTCCACCCGCCAGTCGGCCCGGGGGTCCACCAGGGTGAACGTCGCGGGCTCCGCCGCGCGCAACGGACGGCCCGCCACCTCCGCGAGCCCCGCGATACGGGCGGGACGTGTCGACATCACCGTCGCCACGAGGCCCCAGTCCGGTTCGCCCCCGGCGCCCAGTGCCTCCGCGACCACGGGGAGCGCGGTCTCCAGGCCCAGCATGCCGAAGGGTGCCTCGCACCAGTGGTTGTCCTTGCTCGACGCGGTGTGCGGGGCGTGGTCGGTGGCGACGGCGTCGATGGTTCCGTCGCGCAGGGCCTCGCGCAGCGCCGCCACGTCCTCGGCACCGCGCAGGGGCGGATTCACCTTGTGCAGAGGGTCGGTGTCGCGCGTCATGAGATCGGTGAGCAGCAGGTGGTGGGGGGTCACTTCGGCTGTTACCGGCCAGCCGCGCGACTTGGCCCACCTGACGATTTCGACGGTCCCCGCTGTGGAGACGTGGCAGATGTGCAGGCGTCCGCCGGTGGCCCCGGCGAGTACCACGTCACGGGCGACGATCGTCTCCTCGCCCGTCGCCGGCCAGGGCGGCAGACCGGTGGCGTGTGCCGCCGCGCCGGCGTTGACCTGGCCTCGCTCCACAAGACGCGGGCACTGCGCGTGTTGGGCGACGAGGGTTCCGGTACGGCGCGCGGCCTCCAGCGCCCGCAGCAGGAGCCTGGGGTCGTCGACACATACGCCGTCGTCGGAGAACATCACGGCGCCGGCCGCGGCCATGGCGTCGAGGGGGGCGAGGCCTCGGCCGGCGAGCCCACTGGTGACGGCCCCCACCGGGTGCACCCGGCAGGACGCGGTTCGCGCCGCCCGCTCGATGATGTGCCGTACCCGCTCGGGGGTGTCCGTCACCGGAACGCAGTTGGCCATGGCGAGTACGTCGGAGTACCCGCCGTGCGCTGCCGCCCTGGTGCCGCTCACGATGGTCTCCGAGGCGGTGTCACCGGGCTCGCGCAGGTGGGTATGGAGATCCACCAGGGCCGGCAGCATGATCAGCCCGTCGCAGTCGACCGTCGTTGCCTCGGAGGGTCCGGTCCCGTTCCCGGGTGCCGTTACGGCGGCGATACGGCTGCCGCGTACCGTCACGTCCCGCGGCGCGCCCCCCAGCGGCCGGACGCCTCGCAGGATCGTCGTCCCCGCCGGGCCGTTCACCGGTCCGCGTCCAGGCGTGAGAGGCGGAAGACCGGTCCGTCCGCGCAGATCAGCGGGGACTCCTCGGGACCGCTTCTGGTCCCGGTGGCGCAGCCGTGGCAGTACCCGAGGCCGCAGGCCATGTGGGCTTCCAGCGATACCTGGACGTCCGCCGCCCAGCGTCGGCCGAGCTCCTCGCAGAGCCGGGCCAGCCGCTCCGAACCGCACGTCATGATCTGCTGTGGAGGGGCCTGATCGAGGTCCTCCGTCAGCATGTCCCGGAGCCGGGTCACATCGCTGCCGCCGGTGTCGTCGGTGACCTCGTGCAGTCGTGTCACACCGGCCGCCCGGTAGACGTCTGCGCCTACGACCCTGTCCGCGCTTCTGCCGCTGGCCACGGCGACGATCTCGACGTCGGTCCCGGCGCACTCCTGGGCGACCGTGGTCAGCGAACAGGTACCGATGCCGCGTCCGACCAGAAGGACGCGCCGCGTTCGCCGGGTGATCCGGAACCCCTGGCCCAGCGGTCCCACGACCAGCATTCGCTCGCCCGGTCGGAAGGATGCCAGCCGACGGGTGCCGTCACCGACCACTCCGAGGAGGATGTCGATGGTGCCGGCCCCCGGGTTCCGGCCGTACACGGCCATGGGGCGGGGCAGGACGGGGCCGTTGTCCCCGTCCCGGGCCGCGGTCAGCATCACGAACTGTCCTGCCTGGCACGTCCGGGCGATGCTCGGTGCTTCCAGGCGCAGGAAGTGGTAGCCCGGGCCCTGCGGGGTGGAGGCGAGGACCCGGGCACGGTGCCAGGTCGGGGCGGGCAGGTCGGTCCCGGACCCGGGCCTGGACTCGAACCCGGGCCTGGACTCGCGCAGCGGTGTCACTCTGTCCCGGACCGGTATGCCGACCTCCGTGTCGAGGCTGTTCATGCTGCTTCCGTATCGAGGGTGTTCATGCCGCTGGGGCCTCCTGTGCGGACAGCCGGGCGTCGAGTCGCAGAAGACCCGATGCCAGGATGTCGGTGCCGACGGCGAGTTCGGCCGGCCGGGTCAGCTCCTCGGGACTGTGGCTGACCCCGCCGTTGTGACTGGGGACGAAGATCACGCCGGTGGGCACCACATGGTTGATCATCTGTGCGTCGTGGCTGGCCCCGCTGGGCATGACCCGGTGCGCGATCCCGACCTCCGTCGCGGCCTCGGCGACGGTGTCCCGGAGCCATCTGGGGAGGATGACGGGGGAGGCGTCGGCCAGCAGCCGGGACTGGCACCCGATCCCGCGCCGGGAGCAGATGTTCTGCGCACTGTCGACGATCTCCGCCGCGGTCAGCCGCTGCCGGTCGTTGTCGACGTCTCGGACGTCGACATACACCTCGGCGCGCCCGGCGATCGTGGTGAGGGACCCGGGCGAGACGTGCATGCGTCCGACGGTCGCACGGGTGCCGTGATGGCGGCTGTCGTTGGCGAGGGTCTCGATCATCAGGATGACCTCCGCCGCCGCGGCGATCGCGTCGGCCCTCATCCGCATCGGGGTTCCCCCGGTGTGCGAGGCCCGTCCGGTGAGATCGAGGCGCAGCCGCGTACTGCCCGAGATCAGGTCGACGAGTCCGACGGGAACGGACTCGGACTCCAGCAGGGAGCCCTGTTCGATGTGCAGTTCCAGGAAGGCGGCCCAGTCCTCGCCGCGCCAGCGGGCCGCCTCGGTGTCGTCCGGGTCGAGGCCCACGGCTGTCATGGCCTGTGCCAGCGATACGCCCTCGGCGTCCTGCTTGGTCCTCAGGTCGGCGGGGCCGGTCAGTCCGGCGGCGATCCGGCTGCCCGTGCACGCCTGTCCGAAGCGGGCTCCCTCCTCGGCGGCGAAGGCCACGAAGCGGACCGGCCGGGTGAGCCGGATCCCGCCCGAGACGAACAGCCGTGCCACCTCCATCGCCGCGGCCACGCCGGCTATGCCGTCGTACGCGCCGGCGCCCGGCACGCTGTCGAGATGGGAGCCGGTGCCCAGGCCCGGCAGTCCGGGGGTCGTGCCGGGCAGTTCGGCGATTGTGTTGCCGGCCGTGTCCGTACGTACGTCGAGGCCGAGCGCACGCATGTGCGCCGCGTACACGTCATGGGCCTGGCGCTCCAGCGGGGTGTAGGCCAGCCGGGTGACGCCGGGGCCCTGGCCGGGCTCCGACATTCCGGCGAAGGTGTCCAGGTGCGTTCGGAGCCGGTCGGCGTCGGCGCGACGGGGAGCGGCGAGGGTCGGTGCGGTCATCGGAGTCCGGCCGATGAGGCTTCCGCCTCGGAGAGCAGCGACACCACGGTTACGGAACCCGCGGCATCGAGCGCCGGCGTGTGCAGGACAGCGGCCACCCCGGTCACTTCGGCGGCGGCGCCGCGCAGCAGGCCGAGCATCGCCTGTAGCCGGCGCGGCTCCCAGGCGGTCGCGAGCAGCACGACCCGGTCGCCGGGGGTGATCGCCGGGGTGACGGAGGTGATTCCGGACTCGTCGGTGACCCGTAGGACGGTCGCGCCCGTCGCCAGGGCCACGATGTGGGCGAGCACGGCTTCGTCGCTGCTCTCCCACACCGAGATGCGATCCGGCGTCAGGTCGCGCACGGCGTCGGCGACGGCCCGGCCGACGAGGTCGGCCGCGGCCGGGGAAACCTGCGTGTTCAGGGTGGTGCCGTAGGCGTCCGTGGCCGCGCCGAGCTCACGGATGCCGGAGAGGATCGCGGAGGTGCTTTCGGTCATCGGGGATCCACCTCTTTCTTGTCGGTCGCGGACCCGAGCGGGGCCCGTGACGGGGTGGTGGAGAAGAGCGCGTGGAACCGTACTCCGTACTGTTCCAGGAGCGTGTCCGCCACGCTGCGGTCGCCGCTGTCGAGCACGCTGAGGACGCAGGAGACCCGCATCCCGGCCTTCGTGGCGGCGAGTACCGGTGGTGCCGCGTCCTGCGCCGTGCCCACCAACGGCACGACGACGACGGTGTGTTCGCCCGCGTGCGCCTCGCCGGTCAGCCGGGCGTCGTCCCCGGTACCGGTCACCGTCGCGAACGGCAGCCCCGTGTGCAGGGCCAGGGCGGTGGTGGCGGCGATGCCGTCGGGGGCGGCGCACACCAACCGGTCGGTCCCGGGTGGGAGCGCTTCGGACAGCAGCGCCGCGGTGCGGCGCAGGATGGACGGCCGACTCTGGACGGCTTCGACGTCGACCCGGCCGTCGCCGCCGGGGGCCACCGCGAGTATGTCGGCGTACAGTTCGGCGCTTCGTTGCCGGGCGCTCTGGAAGGCGCTGGGGGCGTCAGGTGCCGTACGCAGGACCTGGGCGAGGTTCATGGGGGCTCCGTGGATGGGACGGTCTGTGGACCGGACGGTCCGAGGACGGGACGGTGCATAGGTGGTCCGCGGCTGAGGGTCAGGTCCGCACCGTGCCGCGTTCGTCCGCGAGACGGGCGATGCCGAGTTCGCGGCACAGGGCGTCGAGGTCCCGCAGGACCTGGGTCATCGCGTACGGGCGGGTGAACGTCGCGGTGCCCATCTGTACGGCGGTGGCCCCGGCCAGGACGAACTCCAGGACGTCCCGCGCGGTGCTGATGCCGCCGCATCCGACGACGGGTATCCGGACGGCCGCGGCGGCCTGCCACACCAGGCGCAGCACCATGGGCCGGACCGCGGGTCCGGACAGTCCTCCCACCCCGTTGCCCAGCACCGCGCTCCGCCCGTCCAGGTCGATGGCCATGCCGGGGAAGGTGTTGGCGACGGTCACAGCGGTCGCGCCCGCCTGCTCGGCGGCCCGCGCGATGTCACCGATCGATGTCACGTTCGGGGTCAGTTTGACGATGACGGGCAGCGAAGTGCGTGCCACGACACCCGAGACGACACGCTCCACGGTTGCCGCGTCCGTTCCGATGGCGAGCCCGCCGTGCTCGAGGTTCGGGCAGGAGACGTTCACCTCCAGCGCCTCGCAGGGGGCGTCGGCGAGGTCCTCGGTGACCCGCAGGTACTCCTCCACGGCGAGGCCCCCGACGCTCACCACGACGGGTACCCCGAACGACCGGTAGCGGGGCAGCACCGTGCGGATGAACTCCGCCGAGCCCGGGCTGGGGATTCCCACACTGTTCAGCATCCCCTGCGCGCTCTCGGTGAGCCGGTGCGAGGGGTTGCCGGAACGCCGTTGCGAGAAGAGGGTCTTGGTGACCACGGCGCCCAGCTCGTGTACCGGCAGGAGAGCGGCGAGTTCAGGCCCGAAGCAGCCCGACGCGGGCATGACGGGGTTGGCCAGCCGCAGCGGGCCCAGCGAGACCGCGAGATCGGTCCGGAACGCGGCGTGGTCCGCGAAATGCCGGTCGCGGTCGTCGAGCACCGCGGGACTGTGGTCCTGGACCTCCGTCATGGGACCTGCCTTCTGCGTCAGGGGGATCGAGGAAGAAAAAGGGGGCGGGAGTGGGCGGAAGCCCGCCGTGCCGGTCGGAGTGCGGGCCGCCGACGCGTGGGCCGGCCGGGGTGGCGGGGTGTCAGCCGCCGAATCGCTCGGTGAGCTTGCGCTCGGCCCAGCCGATGAGGGCGTACATGACCCATGCCATGAGACAGAGCAGCCCGAGGCAGATGATCACGAGCTTGATGTCGTCGTTGTCCTGTGCCTGCTTCTCCAGGTAGCCCAGCCCCGACTGCGCTCCGATGAACTCGCCGATGACCGCCGCTGTCACCGCCTGCAGAACCCCCAGGCGCAGACCCACGGCGATGGCCGGCAGGCTGTACGGCAGGTCGATCTTGACGGCTCTGGCGACCGGTCCGATGCGCAGCAGACGGGCCAGGTCGTCGACGCCCTTGGGCACGGACCGTAGCCGCGTCACCATGTTGATCATGACGGGGTAGAACGACACCAGGGCCACGAGGGCGATCTTGGAGCCGACACCCAGGCCCAGCCAGAGCACGATCAGCGGGGCGATCGAGATCTTCGGGGTCACCTGCGCCACGATGACGAGCGGCATCAACAGCCGTTCGACCAGCGGCAAGCGGGTGAAGAGGATCGCCAGGACGACCCCTGCCACCGCGCCGATCAGTACACCTTGGGCCACCTCGGCCAGCGTCTGCTGGACGTGCACCGTGAGCACGTCGTCCCCGGCCAACCGCCAGGCGTGATCGGCTACGGCAGCCGGGCTCGGCAGCTTGTAGGCCGGTATCCCGAAAGCCACCGTGACCAGCCACCAGAGCCCGACACCGGCCAGCAGGGACAACGTGCCGACCACCACCGGCCGGACGGCGTCGGCCGTCCGGCCGGGGCGGGCGGGCGCCTCAGCCGAGGTCATCCGGCTTCACCACCAAGTCACCGGCGTCGAAGGACGTGTCGAGGAGCTTGAACTGCCTCTGGGAGTCGATGGCCTGCTGCCAGCGCGCGAGGTCCGGGGAGCCTAGGCCGTTCTTCTCGGTGTTGTCGGACTGCCACAGGCTCTTGGCGAAGAGGTCCTCGATGATCGTGGTGATGTCCTTCTCCTGGCCCTTGAAGGAGGAGGCGTACTTCTGCACCGACATGTCGACCGCCGCGCGCGGGTTCTTGACGGTGTACTCGATGCCGCTGTTCAGCGCCTTGTCGAACGCCTTGACCGTGTCCGGGTCGTTCTTGACGAAGTCCTCGCCGGCGATGACCACGTTGCCGAAGGAGGGCAGGTACTTGTCACTCAGGATCTGGTTCACGTCGACCCCGGCGGACTGGAGCGCGTAGTAGCGCAGGCGCGAGAAGACGATCGCGTCGACCTGTCCGTTCTTCAGCGCGTCCACGATGACGCCGGTGCCCAGGGTGCGGACCTTCACGTCGGAGAGCTTCAGGCCGGCGCTCTCCAGCATCGCCTGGAGCTGGATGTAGTTCGGGCTGCCGAGGTCGGTGACGGCGACGGTCTTGCCCTTCAGGTCGGCGGGGGACTTGATGTTCGCCGAAGGCTGCGACAGCAGCGCGCCGATGCCCTGCTGGTACGTGGTGTGCACGACCTTGGTCTTGATGCCCTTGCCGTACGCGGTGACGACCGAGTCGCCGTTCGGGAAGCCGAAGTCGACGTTGCCCGACGCCACGTTCTTCACGATGTCGGAGCCCTGGGCGTAGGTGAATTCGACGTCCAGGCCCGCGTCGGCGAAGTAGCCCTGTTCCTTGGCCTCGTACAGCGGGGCGTAGTACGGCACCGCGGCGCCGTCGATCTGGATGGTGATCTTCTTGGTGCCGTCGGACGACGTCTTCGCCGAGTCGGAGGAGCCGGGGCTGCAGGCGGCGAGGAGAGTGGCGGCGGCCACGACGGCGGGAATGCCGACCAGCTTCAGGGGCCTTCTGTTCATGATCTTTCCTTAGGGCGAAGTGGGAGTGAAACTCAGCGGCGTCCGCGCAGGAGCCTGCGCTCGGCCAGGGAGACGAGGCCGAAACCGAGGAGCCCGACCGCTACCGTGATGAGGACCGCGGCGATCAGCAGGGGGGTGTCACTGGATGTGTTGCCGAGCACCATGAGGTATCCCAGGCCGCGTTCGGAGGCGAGGTACTCCGCCAGGAACGCGCCGGTCATGGCGTCGATGACGGCGATCTTGGCGCCGGCCAGCAGCGCGGGCACCGCCGCCGGGAGCTGGATCATCCGCAGGTACTGCCATCGGGACAGATGCAGCAGCCGGCCCAGTGTGCTGATGTCCGCGGGCACGTCCTTCAGCCCGAGCACCGTGGCCATGGCCATCGGGAAGAAGACCAGCAGCAGGATGAGCGCGTACTGCGAGGTCAGGCTGAGACCGAACCACAGCACCAGCAGCGGTGCGACGGCGATCTTGGGAGCCGCCTGGAGCAGCACCATGTAGGGGGCGAGGATCTCCCGGACCGTGCGGGAGGCCCACAGGACCCAGCCCAGGGCGATACCGATCAGTGACCCGCCGACGAAACCCAGCACGATGTTGCGCAGGGTGTAAGTGAGGTTGGGCCACAGCGTGCCGTCCTGTATCAGCTTCAGCCCCGCGTCCAGCACGTCACCGGGAGCGGGCAGCAGATAGGACGGTACGTCGGCCAGCGTGACGTAGGCGCTCCAGGCGGCCAGCACCGCTGCCACGTAGGCGAGCGGCGTGAGTACACGTACGACCCTGCGGGAGGTGCCGCTGTCACCGGGGCCGGACGCGGCGGAGCCCTTCACGTCCCGGTCGGGGCCCCGGCGGCGGGTGAGGGTTTCCATGCTCACACCAGTTCCTGACGGAGCATGCCGGCGAACTTCGCGAATTCGGGCAACTGCCTGGTCTCAGGGGTGCGGTCACGGTTCAGGGGGACGGTGTGGACGGCCCTGATACGGCCCGGTCGTGCCGACATCACGGCCACGCGGTCGGCGAGGTAGGTGGCTTCCTCGACGCTGTGGGTGACCAGGACGATGGTCTTGTGGGTCGTTTCCCAGATGCGCAACAGGTCGTCGTGGAGCCGGTCCCTGGTGATCGCGTCCAGCGCCCCGAAGGGCTCGTCCATGAGCAGGATCCGGGGGTTGTAGGCCAACGCCCGGGCGATGGCGGTGCGCTGGCGCATGCCGCCGGACAGTTCCTTGGGGAACGAGTCGGCGAAGTCGGTGAGTCCGACCAGGTCGAGCAGGGTCGCCACCTGTTCGCGCCCCTGCTCCGAGGTGTCGCGCTGCGCCTCCAGACCCAGGGAGACATTGCGCCGCACCGTGCGCCAGGGAAGCAGCGCCGGCTCCTGGAAGACAAAGCCGATGTCCTTTCCCGGGCGCGGAGGGACGCTCCAGCTCAGGTCTCCTTCGAAGTCCGTGTCCAGGCCGGCCATCATCCTCAGCAGCGTCGACTTGCCACACCCCGAGGGGCCGATGAGCGCGACGATCTCGCCCTCGCCCACGTCCAGGTCGACGTCCTCCAGAGCCACCACCTTCGAGCGCTTGGCGGCGGTGTAGGTCTTGTGGACGCCTCGCACCGACAGGAGAGGGTTCATGCGGACCCCGCCCCCGGAGTCGTGCGGACCGGGACGCCCGCGCCGCGGTGACACCTGTCATCGGCGTGTGTGGGGCGATGTGGCATGAAGATCTCCTCAATAGTCACGGCGGTCGGTGTCCGTACGGAGCCCAGCGGGATCGTTCCGGGCACCGGCACACCACCACCTCGCAGCTTCCGTATCTGGAAAAGGCGTTTCCACTGCGCTGCTCAGAGGTTGGAGGGTTTTTCGGCCACAGTCAAGACCTAGATCTGGCCCGCAATTCGGTGTATACCGTGATGCGGGTTCGATTTTTCGCAGCACAGGGGCCTGCATGACCACAACTCAGATGGCGAAAAGTTACGCCCCCGTCACGCACTATTTCCATCTGTGGAATCCAGGAACTCATACGGAGGTCGTCGCCGATGGCGAGAAGCGCGCAGGATCCATGGCACAGGGGGGCGCCGCCCCATCTCCCGGCCGACGCCGCCGAAGCCCTCCCACCGGTCTGTCTGCTCCCGGGAGACCCCGCCCGGGTCGACCTGGCCGCCGAGGTGCTCGACGACTTCCACATCCTCGGCCAGAACCGGGAGTTCAGGATCGGTACCGGCCGTGCACCCGGCGGCAGGCGAATCGCGGTCTGCTCGACCGGCATCGGAGGCCCCTCCACCGAGATCGCCGTCGTCGAACTCGCCCGGCTCGGAGTCAGGACCGTGCTGCGCACCGGCGGCATGGGCGCCCTGACCGGCCGCATACCGCCGGGCACCGTCTGCGCGGCCACCCGAGCGGTGCCGGGCAGCGGCGCCGCCTCGCACTATCCCGCCGACCCGGCCGGACCAGCGGCCCATCCGGCCGTCCTGACCGCCCTCCGGCGTGCGGCACGCGACCTGCACGTACCGCTCACCGAGATCTCCGTCGCCACGGTCGACTCGTACTACCTCGGGCAGGGACGACCGCTTCCCGGACACGAGGAACGTGCCGCCGCGAGGATGGACGTCCTGCGCGGACTGGGCGTCGACGGACTGGAGATGGAGACCGAGACGGTGCTGGCGGTGGCCGGGGCCCTCGGCGTGCGAGCGGGCGCCGTTCTGGTCGCGCACGCCAACCGTGCCACCGACGGCTGGCTGGAGGACTACCGTCCCGCCCAACTCGCCATGCTGCGGGTGGCGGTAGGCGCCGCGGCGCTACTCTCGGACGACGACGATCCGCAGGCGGACACCGCGGTCACGTCCTGAACAGGGCACGGGTAGCCGCACATCAGTACCGGAGCCACGTACGAGCGGGCGTGACGACGGTGCCAGGACGACGCCCCCCTGTCCCCGCCCGGTAGTCCTTTGGCCTCAACGAACGGACAGACCGCTGAGTACCGACAGTTACACCAGAACGCTGCGCATCCTGCGGGTCATCGCGGCCCAGTTGCGCGGTATGTCGTTGCAACAGTTGCACGAAGAGCTGGGCATCCCGATAGGCAGCCTGCACCGGGTGATGGCCGCGCTCGTCGAAGAACGCTACGTCACCCGCTCCCCCAGCAACCGCCGCTACTTCCTCGGACCGGCCTTCACCGAGCTGTCCACGATGGCCGTCGCCTCACAGGGCACGGCGGTCAGCCCGCCGCGCCCCATGGAAGAGGCCGCCAGGGAAAGCGGCGAGACGGTGTTCCTCACCGAACTGACCGGCACCCGCCTGCTCTGCGTGGCCCTGGTCGAGGGCGTGCACCCGCTCCGCCTGTTCGTTCGGGTGGGCCAGGACATGCCACCGCACGCGGCAGCCTCGGCACGCAGCATCCTCGCGTACCAGACACCCGAGACCGTCGCCATGGTGCTGCGTGCACAGGAGTTGACGGCCTACACCGCGGACACCCCGCACACGGAGGAGCATGTGACCGCCCATCTCGTCCAGGTGCGGATGCAGGGTTTCGACGTGTGCGAGAACGAACTGGACGACGACGTCTGGGCAGTGTCCGCCCCCGTGTTCGGGTCCACCGGCCAGACCACGTCCAGCATCACCCTCGCTGCCGCGGGCCAGCGAATGCGGGACCCGCTGGCCCGCACCCGCGCCACCGAGACGGCCCTGCGGGCCGCCCGCGCACTCTCGATGGAACAGGGTTACGCGGGCACCGCCTCCCCCGCCCGCTTCCGCCCCTCACCCGAACCGGCCGGGTAGGTCCGACAACCACCCCCGGCCACGGACACACGCGACGTCGACGTCTTCGTCGACCTCCCGGACGAAGTCCAGCGCGCGAAGGGTCAGAGCGTGCTGTTGTCCCGCATGCGAGGGATGATCGGAGCATGAGAGGTGATCCTCTGGTGTTCGGTGCGGAGCCGGGCCTACAGGGCTTCGAGGAGGCGGTGACGGAGGCAGCCGTGTCCGTGACGGGTCCTGTCCGGCGGGTCCGGGGCCGAGAAGGCCGCCGATCAAGGCGGCTCCGCGCGGTCGTCGGCCCCGCAGCGGGGGAGGGTCGGTGAATGAAGGATCTCTCCTCAGACGGTACGAAGCGCTCCTGGGCGCCGTGCCGCAGTCGGTCTGGGTGATGTCGGCCGACGGGGTCGTCACTCTGTTGCTGGGCGTCGGGATGCCGGAGAGGCTGTGGCACCCCGACGATGAGAGCTCATGGATGGATGCGGTGCATCCGAAGGACCGGGACTGGTTCCAGCGGGCGTGGCGCAAGGCCAATCAGCAGCGGTCCCCCCTCGACACGATCGTACGAGTACGGCTTGAGGAAGCCCCCGACCGTTTCCGCCACATCAAGATCATCGCTGCACCTGTCCTGGACGGGAGCGGGGAACTGGAATGGGTCGGTACCGCCACCGATGCCGAGGACCACTGGCGCACCCGCATGCGGGAGAAGCTGCTGGCCCGTATGGCACCGGTACCGGCCGCGCACAACCTGTCCGAGGCTTTTCTGACCACTGCGGCAGCCGTCGTACCTGAACTTGCCGACGCCGTCGCTGTCTTCCACGTACAGAGCGACGCCGAAGCTGCTTTTCGGACTTCCGAGGGCGTACCGGCCGCGGCGTCGACGGAGCGGGTGGGGCTGGCCCCCGGACTGCCTCCCATCCATCCGCTGGACGCGGACTTCTTGCTGGGGCCGGCCGCACAAGAGGCCATCGAGAGCCAGGAGGCAGGGCTGCTGACCTTCCCGCCCGGAGGGCCGCCCCAAGACAGTCTTTCCAAGGTCTCCGTCCGGTGGCTGCGGAAGGCCGACGCGACGAGCGTGGCCCTGCTGCCCGTCGTGGTGGACGGCCGGACCGTCGCGCTGGCGACCACAGCGACCTGCCGGGGTAACCCACCCTCGGACGAGGCCGACCTGTACCTGCTGCAGGACGTCTTCCAGCAGATGAGCGGGCCCCTGCGCCGGACGATGGAATTGCAGAGCATCCGCGATACGGCCCTCGTACTTCAGCAGTCCTTCCTGGCCGTCCCGCCGTCCGTCGAAGGTCTCGTCATCACGGCGCTCTACCATCCGGCCGACTCGGCCGCCGAGGTCGGCGGGGACTGGTACGACGCCGTCAGACTCTCGGCCGACTCACTCGCCCTGTCCATCGGCGACATCGCAGGTCACGACGTGGACGCGGCCACCGCGATGGGGCGTGTCAACAGCATGCTGAGGGGACTCGCCTACGACAGTGGACCGGCCGCCAGCCCCGCGGCCACCTTGAGCCGGCTCGACCGCATCGTGCAGGCGCTCGACAGCCCGTCGATGGTCACGGCGGTGCACGCGGTCCTGCACCGGCAGGCGGACGATGCCTGGCACATCGCTCTGTCCAACGCCGGCCACCCGCCACCCCTGCTGATCCCGGCCGACGCGCCATCGCGGTACCTGCACGACCTCACGGCCTCGGACCCACCGCTGTGCGTCGGCGAGGCCCTCCCCCGTACCGACCTCCACGCGGTCATCCGGGAGGGCGACACCTTGGTGCTCTACACCGACGGACTCGTGGAGGTGCCAGGCACGGACATCGGTGACGGTCTCCGGCGCCTGCGTGAGAACACCGACGCACTGGTCCGAAAGGGGGTACCCCAGCTGACCCTGATCCGAGGGCTCCTGCCGCCCGTCCAGAACCGCTGGGACGACATCGCCGTCATCGCCCTGCAAGCCCGGAGGGAGCGGTGAGACCCCGCCGTACCGTGGGCCTTCGCTTGCGCCCGGAACATCACGTTTATACCTTTAGCGAGCCGTCCTTGACCGAAAGAGGCGCCGCATGAATGCTCCGCACGACCGACAGAGCGGACTTGCCACTTCGCGCGCCCACTCCGCCCGCGTGTACGACTACATCCTGGGCGGCAAGGATCACTATCCCGTTGATGTCGAAGCGGGGGACGCCATGTGCCGGCACTGGCCCGCCCTGCCCGTCCACATGAGGGAAAACCGCCGATTCATGCACCGCGCCGGCCGCTTCCTTGCCGAGGAGCGGGGCATCCGCCAGTTCCTCGACGTCGGGACCGGTCTGCCGACCTCGCCCAACCTCCATGAGGTCGTGCAGGAGGTGGCGCCGGAATCACGTGTGGTCTACGTCGACAACGACCCCGTCGTCCTCGCCCACGCCCGCGCCCTGCTGCAGAGCTCAGCCGAAGGGGCCACCGCGTATGTGGACGCCGACATGCACCACCCCGACACCATTCTGGACAGCCCCGAGTTCCGTGACCTCATCGATCTGAACCGGCCCGTCGGCCTGATGGTGATCGGCATCCTGCACTTCATCCTGCCTCCGGACGACCGGCGCCTGATCAAGCGGCTGCTGGAACCGCTGCCGTCCGGCAGCTATCTGGCGATGACCATCGGCACCGCCGACTTCGCACCCGAGGAAGTCAACCGGGTGGCAGAGGAATACCGGCAGCAGAACATGCCCATGGCACTACGCGATCTCCCCACCGCCACATCGTTCTTCGAGGGACTGGAACTGGAGGAGCCAGGAGTCACCCAGGTGCACACCTGGCACCCTGGCCCCGAACAGGCCGGCATCGACGGCCGCGACATCGCCATGTACGGGGCGGTTGCCAGAAAGCCGTGACGCGATCTGCGCCGGTGTCAGCCGCCGGCGTATTGGCCGTGGGCCGCAGGTCGTAGAAGAAGAACTCGCGAATTCAGCCCCGCCCCGCAACTACCTCCGGAAGCGTCCCGGAGTCAGTCGTGCAGCCCCGCCTCCTGTGCCAGCACCGCCGCTTGGACGCGGTTGGTGCAGTCGGTGCGGGTGAGGATGTTGCTGATGTGGGCCTTGACCGTGCCGGAGCTCAGGTGGAGCTGTGCGGCGATTCCGGCGTTGGAGAGGCCGGTGCCCAGCAGCCGGAGGACGTCCCGTTCGGTCGGCGTCAGGTCCGCGATCCGACGGGACGCGGCGTCGCTGTTGAGGCCCGACCGGGTCCGGAAGTCGATGAGTTGGCGGGTGACCTGCGGGGCGAGGACAGGTTGCCCGGTGGCGGCGCGGCGTACGGCGTCGATGAGGTCGCGGGGGCCGGTGTCCTTGAGGAGGTAGCCGTGAGCTCCGGCGCGCAGGGCACGGGTGACGCTCGGTTCCTCGCCGAAGGCCGTCAGCATCACCACCCGGGTGCGGGGCGAGTGGCGGGCGATCTCGGCGGCGCCGGTGATGCCGTCGCCGGGCATGCGGATGTCGAGGAGGGCGACGTCGACGGGGTGTGCGCGGCAGGCTTCGACGGCCTCACGGGCGTCCTGCGCCTCGGCCACGATACGGATCTCGTCGTCGTTCTCCAGGATCAGCCGGATCCCGGCGCGCATCAGCGCCTCGTCGTCGGCGATCAGCACACGGATCATCGGTTCAGTCTAGAACCTGCATGATCAGCAGGGCGAGGGCGCCGCCGGCCGTCGGCAGCAGCACCAGCATCGCCGCGCAGCCCCCGCCCAGGAGGCGGGGCCACGTGAGGACCTCCGTGGACAGCGGGGGCTGGGAGCCCGCCCCGCCGGACACCGGCTCGGACGAATTGGCGTACACGGGCGGCACGGAGGGCCGGGCGGGTATCCGGGCGGAGAGGGCGAAGCCGCCCTCCGGACGCGGTCCGGCGTCGAGGGCGCCACCGAGCAGGCCGACCCTTTCCCGGAGGCCGACGAGTCCGCTGCGGTTCCCGTCCCCGGTCGGACGGGGCACCGGCGGGGCATCGTTGACGACGGCGACCACCACCATGTCCCCCTCGTCGTGGTACGTCACGCGGACAGGCGCGCCGGACGCGTGCTTCAGCGCGTTGGCGAGCCCTTCGCGGGTGACACGGTGGACGGCCTGCCGGGTGCGGGCGTCCGCGTCCGCGGGCCGGGTCGCGTTCCAGTGCAGTTCGGCGTCGGCTCCCGCGCTCCGGGAGTCCGCGACGAGGGCCGAGAGATCCTCGCGGGTTCCTCGCTCGCCGGTCTCCTCGCAGGGCTGGTGGCGAAGGACGCCGAGGATGCCGCGCAGCTCTTCCATGGCTGTTCCCGCGGTGGTGTGCAGGAGTTCGGCCTGGGCGGCCAGCGGGGGCGCCTGTCGTTCGGCGGCGAGTTGGAGGGCTCCGGCGTGCATCGATATGAGGCCGATGCGGTGGCCGAGCAGATCGTGCATCTCGGCGGCGATGCGCGCCCGTTCCTCCATGCGGGCCGCCTCGTCGGTGAGCAAGCGGGCATGTTCGAGGTAGGCATTGCGTTCCCGCAGCAGCCCGGTCAGCGGACGGCGACGCCCCAGCATCAGGCCGGACAGCGCGGGCAGCAGGATGAACAGCGCGCTCACGGCGGCGCCGGCGGCCAGGTACGGCATCGTCGGGAGCCCGCTGAGCGACTGGGCGGCAACCGACGCGAGTACGGAGCCGGCGGCGCTCGCCCCGACCACCCACCAGGCGCGCCGTGCTGGGGCGATCCGGCGCGCAGCGGACCACACGACGCACGGCGCCACCACTGTCGCCCACACGTTCTCCCCGGCGACGACGGGCACGCAGCACAGGATCGTCAGAGCCGGGTACACCCGCCGCGCGGGCACGAGCAGCGCCACCCACACCCCCAGGAGGGCCGTTGGGACCGGGTGGGCCGGCGGTATCAGCGAAATCGGCGTCAGCGAGCACAGCAGGACCAGGCCGACGAGTACGGACTCCGTGACGACGGTCCGCCGGGGCGCGGCGCGCACCGCGTCCCGGATCGCGGCGGCCTCGCGGCGCACCCGCCTCCACGGTCGCACTGCCGGGCTCATGGTTCCCTCCGTGTGGGTGCCGTTCTCAACGGCTCTACTCGTCATACGCGTTGGCGAACCTGTGCGGCCTCAGGCAGCTCGTGCCGCGCCTCCCGGGACCCGGAGCTCCGGCTCCGCCCGCAGCGCGGCGACGTCCACCCCGCTCTCGGTCAGTACACGCTCGATCTCCGCCGCGGACTCCGCGTCCGTCCCGGTCTCGTCCAGCAGGGCGGCCAGCAGGTGGGTCGTGCCGACCGTGGGCGAGCCCTGGGAGGAAGCGGTGAACTGCGTTACGTGCAGGAGCCGTCGGTCGCGGTCGCCGGTGCCGTCGACCACCGGGAGCTCCTCCTCCGCGGCCCCGGTGGAAGAGAACAGGACTCCGGCGACAGCATCCTGCCGTGCACCGTGTCGGCGCAGTAGTTCCGCCCCCTGGTTCGCGCCTGTCAGCTTCTCGGGCAGTTCACGTTCCGCGACGGTCAACGACCGGTCCAGCGCCAGGATGCCGAGCAGTACATCGACGGGCTCCTGCGCCGACGCCCCGCGCCGCACCGCGCCCCGTAGCGCCTCCGCGCGCACCGCGCTCACGACCGCGGAGCCGAACCCCGCGCCGCCGCCGAACACCCAGGCGCTGAGCTTGCGGGTCAGCGGATTGCCGCTCTTCCCGAACGTCCCCGACTTGCGCAGCATCAACACCGAGCCCGGCTCCGGCGTGGTGTCGCTGCCCCGCAACGCGTCGAGCGCGGCCGAGGCGGCGGAGACGTCCAGCTTTTCCACGACCATGGCCTCGCGGGCACGGGTACCGGGCAACTCGACCAGTGCGTGCGCCACATGGCGGACGCGTACCGAAACACTGCCCTCCGCCCTTGCGGTCTCCAGCGCATTGCGCAGAGAGGTCCGCAACGCACCCGTCATCGGCGGGAGTTCAACACTTTCCTGCTCCTCCTTCCCCTTCTGCTGATTCTGCTGATTCTGCTGATGCTTTCGATTCTTCCAGCGCAGCTTCTTGGCCCAGTCCTGCCGGACCTCCCGCCAGACGGAGTCGATCTCCCGCTCGTCGTCCGGGGCTCCCGTTGCGCCGTCACCCGTGTCGTCGCTGACCCACACGGATGTTCCACGGGCTCCGATCGAACCGCTGAGCGATCCGGAGGCCCTCATCCCGGGGGCGATCGCGGAACCCGCGGTCCAGTCGTCCGACACGAGCGCGGCCAGCACGCTTTCCGTACCGACGTCCTCGCGTCCCTGCTTGGCCACGTTGCTCATCGTCTCCAGCAACAGCTTGACGACATCGCTCTCGAACTCGGCGGTCATGCCGGCGTTGCGGTCGGAAGTTCGCTGATCCATCGGGTCGTCCTCTCCCTGGTGTTACCAACCGACAAGAACGCTAGCCCGCGTTCTCCGGCACCGCGTCGGCCGACCTTCCACGCTTCCGGTCCGAACGGCCGGACCTCGCCGCCCGACCCTCCTGTCGGCCCGCGCCGTCACGCAGGTAGTCTCACCAGGCCGCTGTCCTGGCTGGGGAGATGCACAGATGGAACGAGCACACACAGAACCCTCACGCCCGGACGGGTCGCAGCGGATCGGCCCGTACCACCTCGTCACCCGTCTCGACCCGAGTGGCCCCGGCCAACTACCGGTCCCCGTACGCCGGTTCATCGGTCGCAGCGCGGACGGTGACCGTACCGTACTCATCAGCACGCCACTCGACGGCGCCGATCCGGGGCGCTTCCTCGTCGAGGCCGAGGCCGGCTGCCGGCTCCTCGGCCCGTGGGTACTGCCCGTCGCCGAGATCGCCGCCCCGTCCGAGACCCCCTGGTACGCCTCTCCGTACCTTCCCGTACTCCCGCTGCCGGTTGCGCTCGCCGTACACGGCGGCCCGCTGCCCGAGCGCACAGTCCGAGTCCTGGGCACCGCCCTGGCTGAGACCCTTACGGGTGCGCACGCCATCGGCATCACGCACGCCGGCCTGTCCCCCGCCTCTGTGCTCCTCGCCTGGGACGGACCGCGGCTGACCTGCTTCGGCGCGGTCCGCGCGGCGGCCCCGGACGGCGAGCGGCGCACCGGCCTGCCCTGTCTCGATCCTGGCAGCCTGGCCCCCGAGCAGGCATCGGGCGGGCGGCCCCGGCCGGCCGGCGACATCTACGGACTGGGCGCGGTTCTCGCATACGCGGCGACCGGCCACTCGGTCCCCGACTCCGCGGAACTACCCGAGCCGCTCAGGGCGTTGGTCGCGCGCTGCCTGACGCGCGACGCCGCCACCCGTCCGACCGCGCCCGAGGTGCTGCGCGCGCTGTCCGGAGAGTCGTCCACCCCCATGGCGACGGTCCTGGATCCGGCCGGTGCGCTGCCGGTACCGGGCTGGCTGCCGAGCCGGGTGGTCGCGGCCATGGCACGGCAGTCCTCGGAGGTCCTCGCCACGGAAGTCCGTACTCCGATCTCACAGACAGCCAGGATCTGACGCGATGCTCTCCCCTCTGACCCATGACGATCCGGCCGGGCTGGCGGGCTTTCGGCTGCTCGCGCGGCTGGGCCACGGCGGCATGGGAACCGTCTACCTGGCTCGTTCGGCGGGCGGCCGAACCGTCGCGCTGAAGACCATGCACCCGTCCATCGCGACCGACCCGGCATCGCGCACCCGCTTCCGCCTGGAGACGGACGCGGCCCGCGTCATCGGCGGCCACCACGGTGCTTCCGTCGTCGATGCCGACCCCCTGGCGCCCACCCCGTGGCTCGCCACCGAATACGTCCTCGGCCCGCCCCTCGACGACGCCATCGACCTCTGCGGCCCCCTGCCGGAGGTGTCCGTACGCGCCCTGGGCGCCGCACTCGCCGGAGCCCTCGCCCAACTCCACGCCTCTGACGTCGTCCACCGCGATCTGAAGCCCTCGAACGTGATGGTCACCGCCTACGGCCCGAAGATCATCGACTTCGGCATCGCCCGCGCCTCCGGCGACGACCACCTCACACGCGCCGGAGCGGCTGCCGGAACCCCTGCTTTCATGTCCCCCGAGCAGGCCATAGGCCAGGAACACACACCCACGGGCGATGTGTTCGCCCTCGCCGGCGTTCTTCTCTATGCCGCCACCGGCCACGGTCCCTTCGGCACCGGGCAGGCGGCGGACCTCCTCTACCGCGTCCGCTACGCCGACCCGGACCTCACCGGCCTCCCCCAGGCCCTGATCCCGATCCTCGGCGCCTGCCTGGCCAAAGACCCGGACCGGCGGCCCACCACCCACGACCTCGCCGGCCAACTCCACAGCGGTCAGGGCCACTTCGCCGACCATCTGCCCGATGCACTCCTGGCAGACATAGCCCGGCGGGCTTCGGAGGTCTGGCAACACCGGCCGGAGCGGCTGCCCGTCCCCTCGGATCACGCGACGGCCGAGACCGTGCCGGTCACCACCGCACCCGGCCTGAGCCGCCGCAAGCTCTTCACCATCAGCGGCGGTGCGCTGCTCGCGACGACAGGGATCGGCGCGGGTGTGTGGGCATCGACGAGAGAGCGGAACTCGGACACGTCGGAGTCCACCGGCTCGGGCAAGGCTCCCGCTGCTCTGTGGCGGAGAAGCATCGCGACGGCGTCACCGGCGGAGCTGGGACGGCCTCTGGTGGTGGGCGACAAGTTGATCGTGACCACCAGGGACGGAATGAGCGCCGTCGAGGCGTCGAGCGGGAGGAGTCTCTGGTCCGAAAACCAGGTGCTGAGTTCCTGGGACGTGGCCACAGACGGAGAGAACCTCTTCGCGGTGGACTACTCACTGTCCCCGAGGGAAGGACTGCGCATCGCGCAGATCGACCTCGACGACGGAGCTCTGATGGATCCGGCCGTCACCGAGAAGGCGTACAACGGGAAGCTGGTGGGAAATCAGCTTCTCTGTGTCAGCGGTGACGCCGCTTGGCTGCTCACGGCGCGGGTGCGGAAGGAAGACACCGACGAGTCCAGCGGCATCGGTCCCGAACGAGGCTGGCTCATCGCCTCCTTCTCACTCTCGACGGGCAAGAAGCTCACTGAGCTGATCCTGGACGAGCCGGTGCCCGAGGATTACCCGTGGGTGACCGGCGTGCGCGCGGTCGGCTCAAGCCTGGTCCTCTTCTTCCGTACGGAATCGGGCGGGGTCGACGTACTCGTCTGCGACACGCGCACCGGAACCGGCGTCTGGCGGGCACCCCTCGACCTCAACGCGGACGACGCCGCCCGCAGTCCCGTCGCCGTGGACGGCAAACACCTCTACACCTCGTCGGACGCGGTGCGGGCACGGCGCACGACCGACGGCGAGGAAGCCTGGAGCTACCAGGGAGCGGACGTGACCGGGTACGGGCCTCCCACGGTGAAGGACGGAGTCGTCTACGTGGTGGAAGCGGCGGGAGAGGCCGGAGAGGCAGGGGCCGCGGGAGCGCGGGGGCTCGTGGCCATCAGCGCGGACACCGGCGCACTCCTGTGGCGGGAGAAGAATCCCGTGTCGTCCGGCCACGAGCTGAAAGTGGCCCCCAGCGTCGGCGACAAGTACATCTACAAACACTCCGCCGCGGGGCTGCGCGCGATCGATCTCCGGACCCACGAAACCGCCTGGCTCCACCCGGAGCCTCTCGACAGGTTCACCGCCCTGATGACGGCGGGACTGCTCATCGGCGTCGGCGAAGGACCCATGGTCGCTCTACCGCTGGAGCCCTCGGACCATGCCTCCTCGTAGGCTCCCCGCCTCATCCCACGAAGGGCTCGGCAGACACCATGCAACCTCTGAGTTTCGGCGACCCGATCAGGCTTGGGCCGTACCGCATCGCCGGAGTGCTCGGCGAGGGCGGCATGGGCAAGGTGTACGTGGGGCACGACAGTTCCGGCAGCCTCGCGGCCGTCAAGGTACTGCGTCCCGAACTCGCGCACGACCGCAACCTCGCCCAGCGATTCCTGCGTGAGGCCCAGACCGCACAGGCCGTGACCAGCACCGGTGTGGCACGCGTCGTCGGCTCGCACACCGAGGGCGGGCGCCCCTGGATCGCCACCGAGTACCTGTCGGGGCCGACTCTGGAGCAGGCGATCACCGGCCACGGACCGCTGGACGACGCCGGCGTGCGCGCGCTGGCCGGCGCCCTGGCATCGACACTGCGGGAGATCCACGCGGCGGGGCTGATCCACCGCGACCTCAAGCCGGCCAATATCGTGCTCACTTCCTCGGGCCCCCGCATCATCGACTTCGGCATCGCACGCCCCGAGCACGGCCTCACCCTCACCACCACGGGCCAGGCTCCGGCCACCCCCGGATACGGGGCACCTGAGCAGATACTGGGCCAGCGCGTCGGCCCGTCGGCCGACGTGTTCTCCCTCGGTGCGGTACTGGTGTACGCGGCAAGTGGCCGGCAAGCGTACGAAGGTGCGCATGCCGCGGCGGTGCAGTACGAAGTGGTGCACGGAAGCCCCGCCCTCGACGGCGTGCCGCAAACGCTCCGCCCTCTCATCGCCCCCTGCCTGGCCAAAGAGCCCGCCCACCGTCCCCACCCCGCGGCGGTCATCCAGGCATTCGCACCCCCGCGCGGCGCACACCGGTTGTGGAAACAAGGCGTTCTCGGCAAGCAGATCAAGGAGTACGAAACCCGGACTGACCAGCTCACCACTCTGGCCGCCACCACTGCTCCGAGCGCGAAAGGTTCAGGGGCGAAGCCGTCTCGGCGGCGCCTCCTCGCTTCGCTCGCCACCGGCGGAGCGGTACTGGCACTGGGAGGAGGCGCGACGGCCTGGTGGCTGACCAGAGGGCCCGATCTGCCCGCAGCCGCAGACGCCGCGCCGGCCGAGCTGCTCACTTCCGGCGAGTACGAGGCGGGGTCGCCGCCGAGGCCGCTGTGGGGGCCGCTGAAGGCGGCCGCTCCGAGCGCGTTCATGCTGTTGCCGGTACGGGACGTCGTCATGTTCGCCGGTCCGTCAGGAGGACTTACGGCGCACAAGGTGACCGATGGCCGACAGAAGTGGACCCTTCCGCAGGTGTCACCGTCCGCAGGCTTCCTGCGGCTGACGGCCGAGCAGTTCGTCACAGCCGATGCCGAGGGCAACGTCCTCGGCATCGACGCGTCCACCGGTGAGCAGTTGTGGAGTGCCCCGGCGAAGGCGGCCAAACTACTGGCCACCGCACCCGACGCGACGCTCGTGTACGTGCTGACGCAGAACGACGAGGTGGCCGCGGTCGACACCGAGGCCCACAAGGTCCGCTGGACCGCGGGGGCCCCCGCGGGTGCTGTGATCGACCCCGCGGCCGTGGCCAGTGCCGGACACGGCCGAGTGGTCGTCTGCACGGCGGAGGGGCACTACTTCGCCCTCGACTCCGCCGACGGCGACAACGCCTGGCAGTTGGGCGGCCACGCCAGTACGGCGCTGACCCCCGCCGTCGATGAACGATTCGTCTACGTCGGCGGGAAGTCGCTCTTGGCACTCGATCCGCAGAGCGGCGAGGAGGTCTGGTCCGCGGCTTCGCAGTCGCTGAACCCCGATCGGGACGGGTGGGGCTCTCCCGCGATAACCGACGACACCATCGCCGCCATCGACGACAGCAAGCTCTACCGGGTCGACAAGGCGTCGGGCACCGGGGGCCGGATCTCGTGGCCGGACGGCACTCTCCCGTCCCGCACTCCACCGGTCGTCCAGGGCAACACCGTCTGGATCGGCGAGGGGGGCACCTCGTCAGGCGTATCGGCCTTCGGCAACTTCCCGGGCGACGAATCGGACGGCCGACTCATGTGGACCTACGAACCCGAGTCCGAGGGTTCCTGGCACATGGCCGCCGCGGGCAACCGGGTATTCCTGCTTCACAAGGGCTCGGTCGTCGCCCTGCCGGTGTTCTGAACGCACGCTCACTGCCCGGAGGCGCCGGTGCCACCGTAGCGTTGCGGGTCACCCGATCAGCAACCGTCAAGCAACCGGTGAGTCCAGTTACAGCGTTGTGGCGAGGATACGTTCACGCTGCTGGGCAGCCCAGTTGTAGGACGGGTTCATGGCGAGGGCACGGTCGAGGTCGGTCAGGGCTTGCGTGGGTCTGCCGAGTGCCTCGTTCGCCATCGCCCGGCTGCCCAACGCCCAGGAGTAGCCCGGGTCCAGCGCGAGTGCCCGGTCGTACTCGGCTATGGCCTCCGTGTGCCGTCCTTCCTGTCGCAGGAGTTCCCCTCGCTCTCCCACGATCCACGGGTTTCGTGGTGACAGCGTCTGAGCCCTGTCCAGGTCCGTCCACGCCCCGGTGGTGTCCTGCAGCGAGCGCCGTACCTGAGCGCGACGGACCAGGGACCAGATGTGGTCGGGCTTGATGTCAAGGGCGAGATCGAGGTCGGCCAGCGCTGCCGCGGGCCGCCCCTGCGTGTGTGCCACTCGCGCGCGGCTGGCCAGGGCCGGGACATGACCGGGATCGATGCCGAGCACCTGGTCGAAGTCCACCACCGCCGCCTCGGGGTGACCGGCGATCCTGTTCGTCTCGCCCCGGTGCCAGAAGGCGCGCACGCCGGTCACCCGTCGTTCGACGGCCCGGTCGTGGTCCGCCAGCGCCTGCTCGTACTGGCTGAGTGCGCGGTGTACCAGCGCCCGGCCCGTATACGGACGAGCCCGCTGCGGGGCCAGCGCGATAGCCCGGTCGAAGTCGGCGAAGGCGTCCGCGTACCTCCCCGCGTCGCTGCGTTCCTCGCCACGGATCACGAAGGCGCTCGCGCGGGCCCCGTCGTCGAGTTCCGTCCGGGACAGCAGCATGCCGAGCAGCTTCTCGACACCCCGCTGTTCGTCCCCCAACGCGGCCAGGCAGCCGGTTCCCCAGTCGCGCAACGCGTCGTCCGCCGTGGCCTCACCGGCCTCGGCGAACACCTGGGCCCAGCGTCGTGCCGATTCCGCCCCTTCGCCGCATGCCGCGGGACCGTCGTTCAGCGCCTGCGCGAAGGCCGGCCGCTGCTGGGCGCACAGCAGGTGGTAGATCTCCTCCAGGCGCTCGACCCACCATGCTTCTCTCTCCACCTGCTCCCCGTACGCCAGTCCCGCCCCGGCGGACTCCCGCCGCTGTCCGAACGACTCCGCCAGGCGGCCATGGGCCGCACGCCATCGATCGGGTGACACGGAACGCCGGAGCCGCAGCATCGGGTCGCGTACCACGTCGTGGTAGTGAGCGAAGCCTCCGCTCTCGCTCACGAACGGCAGGGTGCGCAGCCAGTCGTACAGAGCGGTCGGGTCGGAACTTCCCGCGTCACTGACAGCGGACATGAAGATGTCCTCGTTCAGCCTCCGTGGCAACGCTCCGGCAAGGGCCGCCGCGCGGCGGACCGGGTCTCGCTCCCATTTCAGGAAGCGCTCGACGGCGGTGGCGCTGGGATCGTCCACATCGCCCGGACGAGCGGCGTTCTCCGCGAGCGTGGAGAGCAGGACGGGCAGGCGGCGGGAGAGCCTGAGTACGTCCCGCACCACCTTCTCGTCCCGCACTCCCTTGGCGGCCAGGAGCTGCCGCGCTTCCGGCTCGGTGAAGGGCGCGAGCGGGATCTCGGTCACCAAGTCGGCGTGGTCCGCCCAGCAGTTGGGGTCGAGCGGGCCCTGACCGGACAGTGTGATCACGGCGTTCGCGGGCAGCGAGCCGTGGCGTCCGCCGATGACGAGATCGCGCAGCCACGTGTCGAGGAACGGTCCGGTGCGTTCGTACGTGTCGAAGAAGATCGCGATCCATGGAGCGTGGGACGCGACACGGTCCAGTTCGGCGACCAGGGTCGGCGTGAGGGCGTGGATCGGTTCGGAGAGAAGCTGCGCGTCCTCCGGCCTGCCTGTACGAGTACTGAGGGCGGCCCGTACCTGGTCGGCGCCGCGAGCGAGCTGAGCCGGGTCGACGGCGGCGGCGAGGGCGCCGACCGCCGGCACCATGCCGAGGCCGATCAGGCCGGCCTGCGCAGCGGTGAGCGATGCGGCCGTCGGACCCTGCTCGGGCTGCGCGAGCGACGCGGCTGACGCCTCGTCCCGCCGACGGCGGTAGGTCGCGAGCATCCGGTCGAGCGCCTTGAGCGGGTGCCCCAGCCGCGCGAACCGCGCGGTCAGCGCTTCCAGCACCTCGGGCACGCTGTTCACGGCCTCGTCGACCGTGACGGTGAGCGCCTGGCGCTCGTGCGCGATCCGGACGAGTTCGCGTACGAGGGTCGTCTTACCCACGCCGGCGTTGCCATGGATATGGAAGACGAACCGATGCTCCGGGTCTTCCGGTCGCGTGTCGAAGTTCGTGCGGAAGAGGTCGAGTTCACTACGCCGTCCCACGAATCCCGCATGCCGGCGGATGTTGATGAGCTCCTGCATCGACGGACGCGCACTCCCAGCCATGCGTCTCAGTCTGGCAGCAGGGCAACGGCTCTGACAGACCGCTCTCACAGACCGCTCTCACAGACCGCCTTGGCAACCGTGCCTCGTGGTGCGACATGTCCGGGTGGCAGGTTGCCTGCCGAAGCCGCACCATGAGCGTGAGGGTTCCCGCATCCGTGGGATCGCGCAGCCGCCGACTTCGGTAAAGGCGTAGCGCGGGGCCGGGGGCAAGGACGCATGCACCGTCCCCTACGAGCGGAGAAAAAACCATGACCGGAGAAATAAACCTGGCAAGCGACTATCCGATCCTGGGCGCGTTCTGGACGGTCCTCTTCTTCGCCCTGAGCGTGTTGTGGTTGATTCTGCTCTTCAGAGTCATCGCCGACATCGTCAGGGACGACATGCCCGGAGGAGTCAAGGCCGGCTGGCTGCTGTTCGTCATCCTCCTTCCCTTCCTCGGGGTCTTCGTCTACATCGCCGTCCGCGGTCGCGGCATGGGAAAGCGTGAGCAGCACCACGCGCGGGCCCGACAGCGCGATTTCGACTCCTACATCCGCGCGACTGCCGGAAGCGACGGCAGCAGCCATGCGGAGCAACTTGCGAAGCTCGTCGAGATGCATGACAAGGGTGCCCTCTCGGATCAGGAATTCGAGAAGGCGAAGACCAAGGTTCTCCACTGACGCCGCCAATCCCGGCGCCTGGTGGACCGATTGGGTACGGAGCGTCCCTATGACGAAGTTCCTCATCCAAGCCACCTATACCTCCGAGGGCGCGAAGGGCCTGCTCAGCGAAGGCGCGAGTGGTCGGCGGGCCGCCGTCGAGCAGGTCGTCACCGGCCTCGGCGGGACGGTCGAGGCCATGTACTTCGCCTTCGGGGAGGACGACACCGTGCTCATCGTCGATTTCCCCGACCCGGTCTCCATGGCCGCTGTCAGTCTCACCGTCAAAGCCAGCGGCGGGCTCCACACCCGGGCCACCCCGCTCCTCACCATCGACGAGATCGACGAGGCGGCCCGCCGGCAGGTGAACTTCCGTGCCCCCGGCCCGTAACCCGGGCCACTCTCCGAGGCTGACCCCCGCCGCGCGCCGTTACAGTTGACGGCGACTGACGGGGGCGGCTGTGGACTACGGGGTGTTGGGCCCGCTGGCCGTGCGGCGGGACGGCGTCGCGGTCGAACTGGGGACGCCGAAAGGGCGGTTACTCCTGGCGGTTCTGCTGTGCCGGGCGGGTCGGGTCGTCTCCGGCGATGCGCTGGCGGAGGCGATCTGGGGCGCCGAGCAGCCGAAGAGTGCCGCCAAGAACGTGCAGACCTACGTCCACCGGCTCCGGCAGCACCTGGGGGATCCGCGGCGTATCGCCAGGGAGGGTCCTGGTTATCTATTGCGCGCCGGACGTGACGAGTTGGACGCGGCGCGGTTCGAGGATCTGGTGGACATGGCCCGAGCTGCGCTGGCCGCCGGTGATCCTGATCAGTCTCGGCGGCTCTTCGACGAGGCCCTGGGCCTCTGGCGGGGGCCCGCGTTCGCCGGGCTCGCCGACGTACCGGCCCTGACCTCGGAGGCCGCTCGCCTCGACGAACTGCGGCTCGGCGTACTCGAAGAGCGAATCGACGTCGACCTGCGGCTCGGCCGGCACGGCGAGCTTCTCGGTGAGC
Source organism: Streptomyces sp. NPDC050433 (assembly GCF_044458565.1). Taxonomy (NCBI): domain Bacteria; kingdom Bacillati; phylum Actinomycetota; class Actinomycetes; order Kitasatosporales; family Streptomycetaceae; genus Streptomyces; species Streptomyces sp. NPDC050433. The sequence continues at coordinate 60,080 of NZ_JBITIB010000019.1, forward strand.
TGACCGCACTGACGATGGAACACCCGTTCCGTGAGCGGATGTGGGCCCAGCTCATGCTCGCGCTGTACCGCTGCGGCCGGCGGGCGGACGCGCTGCTGGCCTATCTCCAGGTCCGCCGCATCCTGGCCGAGGAGACCGGCCTGGAGCCCGGTCAGACGCTGCGGGACCTGCACCGGACCATTCTCGGTGAGGATCCCCCACATCCCACGACCGCTCTCCCGGTCGCGACCGGGAAGCCGGAACACCGGAACGCCCACAGCCCCCGGATGCTGCCTCCGACTCTCGGCGACTTCAGCGGCCAGCAGGCCGAGTTGGCGGAGATCGAGGCGGTGCTCCGCACGGACCGCGCCGCCGATCAGCCGGCCGCCGTGGTGACGGTCTCGGGCCCCGGTGGGACCGGCAAGACCGCGCTCGCGGTGCAGGCCGCGCATCGCCTCAAGTCCGCCTATCCCGACGGGCAGTTGTTCGCGGCGCTGGCCGGTACACGTACCCAGCCGGCCGAACCGGCCACCGTACTCGGCCGCTTCCTGCGCGCTCTGGGCGTGCCCGCCACCGCGGTGCCGGACGATCCGGAGGAGCGTACGGATCTCTACCGGAGCATGCTGGCGGAACGCCGGATCCTGGTGGTGTTCGACGACGCCTTCGACGAGGAGCAGTTGGCTCCCCTGATGCCGGCCAGCGGTACGTGCGGTGTGATCGCCACCGGCCGCGTGCGGCTGGGCGGTCTCGGCGGCGCGCACCGGGTCCCGCTCCACGAGATGTCCGCGGCCGACAGCCTGGCCATGCTGCGCGGCAGCACGGGCGACCGGCTGGCCTCGGCCACCCGGGCCGAGCTGTCCGCACTGGTCGGACTGTGTGCGCGGCTGCCGCTCGCGCTCCGGATCGTCGGTTCGCTCCTGGTGTCACGACCGCATTGGCACCTGGCGGACCTGGTGTCGCGGCTGGCGGACGAACAGCACCGACTGGACACGCTCCGCTACCGCGATCTTGAGGTACGGGCCAGTTTCGGGCTGAGTTACGCGGGACTCCGGCCCGAGGCGCGACGGCTGTTCCGGCTCCTCGGGCTCCTGGAGGCACCCGATTTCCCGCTCTGGGCGGCAGCCGCCGCGGTCGACACCGAACTGCGCGTGGCCCAGGAACTCCTCGACGAGCTGGTCGACGTCCATCTGCTCGACGTCACCGGAACGCCGAACGGCCAGGCCCGTTACGGTTTCCACGATCTGATCCGCGCCTTCGCGAGGGAACGCGCGGAGATGGAGGAGCCGGTGGAGGCGCGGGACGAGGCCGTCGTCCGCGTCCTCAGTGCCCTCCTGGCCCTCACGGACATCGCGGACCGAGACCACATGGGACAGAACAGGTTCCAGCGGGACGCCTCCCGTTGGCGGCCGGAGCGGGTGGAGGAGAGCCTGCCGCCTACTGTGACGCCGATGGTGTCGCTGGATTCGGAGCGTATCCCGCTGGTGGCGGGTGTGCGGCAAGCCGCGCAGCTGGGCAGGGACGAGCTCTGCTGGGAGCTGGCCGTGGGCGGGCAGGCGCTGTTCGAGACCGAGCGGTACTTCGACGACTGGCAGGAGTGCTACGGGACGGCGATGGGCCTGGCCACGGCCGCGGGCAATGTGCGAGGCCGGGCCAGACTGCTCATCTCGATGGCCGGACTGTGCTACACCCGGCGTCGGTACGGTCCGGCCGAGGAGTCCAACACCGAGGCCATGGGCCTGTTCGAGCGGATGGGGGACCGGCGGGGCTACCTGGAGGCGCTGGGCAACGCACCGTTCTTCCTCGTACCCAACGGCCGTCTGACCGAGGCGATCGCGGCGGGCTGCGAGGCCTGGGAACGGCTCATGGCCGCCGGGCAGGAGGCGGCGGCACTGCACGCGTACTCTCAGGTCGGCCTCGCTCACCTGCAGGCGGCGAGACCCGAGGTCGCGGCAGAGGTTCTCGCGGAGATCGTCGCCGGGGCGCGGAAGCAGGGAATCCGGACCCTGATCGCGCGGGACACCTACTGGCTCGGCCAGGCGCAACTGGCACTCGGCCGGCATGCGGAGGCGGCGGAGTCGTTCACCGAACTGACCGCGCACGTACGGGACATCGGGCCGTCGGGGACGTTCTACACCGCCCACGCATGGGGCTGTCTCCATCTGGCCCGAGGTGAGTACGCCGATGCGCGCCGCCGGCTGCTCGAAGGCGTCGAGGTCGCGCGCACGAGCCATGACCCCATGTTCGAGGCCCGTGTTCTCGTCGACCTGCTCGATCTCCGGCTGTACGACCCGGACGACCGTGACGATCTGCGCGCCGCGATCGACCGGGGGGAGCACGCGGTCGAGGTGGCCCGCGGTATCAACTACCCGTACCTGCTCGCGGGCGTTCTGGAGAAACTCGCCGGGTTGCGGGCCGCGGCGGGAGACGACGTCGCCGCGCGGGATCTGACCGACGAGGCGGCTGCCGTTCGGGCCAGGATCCACTGAGCCCGTACCCCCGCTCACCTCGTATTCCCGGCATGTGCTCGCCGTATTCCGCGGTGTGTCACGGTGCGCCTCAACAAGGCAATCGAACCTTCGAGGCTGTCGGATGGGACAGCTCTCGTGAGCAGTGAGGTAACAGCAGTGCAAAAGGGACGCATCGCAATCGCGGCCGCTCTGGTCACCATGGCGCTCGGGCTCTCGGCCTGCACCGACGACGAGGAGGGGTCGGCCGCCAAGGACACGCCGGCGGCGTCGACCCCGGAATCCGACCCGGACCCGGACCCGGCCACGTCCGAGCCTGGCGACGAGGGCGCGGACGCCGGTGACGACGCCCCGGCCGACGGGGACACCACCGCGCCGGGAACGGAACTCAAGGTCGGCGACAGGGCTGTCGTTCCGTTCGAGTACACCAGCGACAAGAAGGGCACCATCGCCGTGACCGTCACGGCGATCGAGAAGGGGGCCGAGTCCGACATGGCCGCCTTCGGCGAGAAGGCAGCGGGCATGACGCCCTACTTCATCAAGATGAAGGTGGAGAACGTCGGCGGCACCGATCTCTCGTACGCGTCGCTCAAGCTGAACGGCGTGCTGGACGGCGGCGGCACCACGGGCGTCGTGCTGATCGGTGACATCCCGGACAAGTGCGACAACGAGACCGCGCCCACCGAGTTCAAGACCAAGGGCGCGTCGTACGAGACCTGTTCGCTGAGCGCCACGAAGGGCGAGGCCGTCACGGCCGCCTCCTTCGACGAGGGTGACGCGTACAGCGACGAGCCGGTCGTCTGGGCCAACTGAGAACCGGAATCGGTTGGTCCCTCATGTGCTGACCCACCGACCATGTCCGTCCCGCGCCGGTCGGTGCGGGACGGCCTGGGCCGCTTCCGTTGTCCCCGAACTCCCACGGGATTGTTCGTGATCGGTAACGGGCGCATCCCGTGGTCGGCGCCCGTCGTCCTGTCAGCTGGTCGGAAGGCGACCGGGGAACGGCGAGGGACTACGCGAAAGCAGGGCGGACATGGCACGGCACGGCAGCGAGCGGGGCTGGTACGGGAAGCTGATCGGGGCGGTGCTCGGGGTGACGGTGCTGGCCGCCGGTGCCTCGGTGTGGACCGCACAGGCCGGTTCCGTGGACAGCGCGTCGCCGAAGCCGTCCCCGTCCGCCACGCCGGGCGACGCCGTCAAGCCGGTCTCCCCCGAGATCGTGCACGCCTCGGACGAGGGGGCGCGGGGCGTGAACCTCACGATCGACGACGGCCCCGACCCCGAATGGACCCCTCAAGTGCTGGACGTGCTGCGGGAGAACGGGGCGAAGGCCACGTTCTGCATGGTGGGTACGCAGGCGAAGGCCCACCCGGACCTCGTGAAGAAGGTCGTCGCGGACGGGCACCGGCTGTGCGACCACTCGGTGTCGCACGACACCGCCATGGACAAGAAGTCCGAGGCCTACCAGTCCCAGCAGATCCTCGACACCGAACGCATGATCACCGAGGCCTCCGGTGGTGTACGGCCGATGTACTACCGGGCGCCCGGCGGGGCGTTCACCCCCTACAGCCGTGAACTCGCCGCCTCCCGTGGCATGCGCCCGCTGGGCTGGAACGTGGACACCAAGGACTTCGAGCAGCCGGGCGCGGACGCCATCGTCGCCACCGTCCAGCGGGAGCTGCCCAACGGGCCCACGCTCCTCTTCCACGACGCGGGCGGCGAGCGCTCCCAGACCGTCGAGGCCCTGCGCCGGACCCTTCCCTGGCTCAAGGAGCAGGGCTACTCCTTCGGCTTCCCGGTGCGCTGAGCAGTCGCGTGCGAGGCACAGCTCACCGGGACGATCCTCACACGGTCAGAGGGACCGAGTGGATCTCGTCGGCCTGGTGGCCGGCCCGTTCGTGAATGCGCTGGACCGCTTCGGCCGAGGGGGCGTCGGAGAGGCAGTAGACCGTGCCGGACTGCGGGTCCGCCCACACCCTCTCGAAGCGGACGCCTTCCTCTGTCTCGATGGCCACGTCCGCCTGGTGCGCCTGCTTCAGCTGGTCGGCGGTGATGCCCTTCATCCCGTGGTGGACGTCCATGAACTGGGTCATGACGTCGTACCTCCTTCCGTTTCACGTCCCGGCGTTCCGAATCGCGAGATCCCCCTGCCGGCGACGTCTCTTCCATCGTGCTCCCGTACGGCCGTGATGGCGAATGCCGGCCGGAGGGTGGTGCCGGCCAGGGAGGCGTGGCGCCATGGATGCTGCCTCTCGGAGCCGTTGACCGTCCGATGCTGTCAGCCGCGATCCGCGAAGATGCCTTCCAACATGCCGGTGGCCTGGCCGACTTCGATCAGGTAGCCGTCCGGGTCCTTGATGTAGCAGCGGATTTCGGCCTTGCGGTCGAGGGGCTCGGTGAGGAACCGGGCGCCCTTGGCGCGCGCCTGCTCGTAGAAGGCCGCGATGTCGGCCACCCGGACGTTCAGGAAGGCGGACACGGGGTCGCCGGGTTCGGGGGCGGTGAGGATGATGTCGGGCTTGTCGGGGGTGGGGCCGCCGCCCGGGTTCATGATGATCCAGCCGTTGGCGATCTTCACGATGCAGGGGTTCTCCTCCAGCACCACCTGACCGCCGAACACCTCGGCGTAGAAGCGGCGTGAGGTCGCGACGTCCCGCACGGTCAGGAAGTGGGTCAGCACGAGGCCCTGCTCGGGCACCGGCCAGTCGGCACTGGCAGTCATGAGGGTTGTCCTTCCGCTTGTGTTTTCCGGTCTCCGCGCCCGGCTCGCACTCACGCTCACCGGTCGGCCCAGCGCTCCGGATCGGTCTCCAGTGCCGCCCGGTCCCAGCCGGCCCCGTCCGCGGCTGCCGCATAGGTGCTCTGCAGGAAGCCGGAGAGTGTGCGATCGGGATCGTCGGCGGTGCGTACCGCCTCGTACGGCAGCAGGAACTGCCCGTTCTGGCGGCTGTAGAAAGCCTCCGGCGGGGTGACCGGGCTGTCGGCGAACCCGGCGGGCTCGGGGTACGCGTACGAGTAGAAGGCCCCTTCGTCCCCGCCGCCGGGCCAGAATCCGCAGCTGCTCAGCTCGTGCGAGTAGCCCTCCACCATGACCCAGTCACCGCAGTTCGGCGCGCCTCCGGGATGGACGGGGGCGCGGCGCCCTGAGAACCGGGTGCACGCCAGGTCCATCGCCCCCCAGAAGAAGTGCACGGGGCTGACCTTGCCGACGAAGGATGACCGAAACGCACTCAACACGCGCTCCGCCTGGAGGAGTTGCCGCCAGAACAGCTGGGCCGCGAGCGGGTCGTACGTGTGGTGCTGGTGGTCCGTCGAGAACGGGACCGTCGACTCGACCTCGTTCGGATGGTCCTGGATGGTGGTGGGTACGCCCAGCTCGTCCAGCGATCGCAGGACACGGGCGTCGAAGTCGGCCACCGGCATGGACTCCAGGGCGATGCTGCGGGCACCGCCGTCGCTGGTGCGCAGACGCAGCATGTGGTCGACAAAGTCGAACTCGATGTCGAAGACTCCGGCAGGGGCGCGAGCACCGGCGCCGGAACCGTAGGGGACGGCCGAGGTGGTCAGCCCTCGCGGAGTGACGTAAAAGGCCACCTGCCACCAGTGGTTGAGGAGCGGAGCATGCGCCAACCGGACCTTGCCCACGATCTGAACCCACATGTGCAGCGTCTCGCGGGTCTCGGTCCAATCGTCGACGCGCAACCGCGGCCACGCCGACCCGGCTCGGAAGGTTTCCGTCGTCCCCATGATGGTGGTCCCTCTGCTCGGCGGCGTGGGACGCGTTCCCCGTCCTTTCCACCTTGCACAGCCTTCCGATCCCCCCGCAACTTCGGGCGCGCTGAAGCCCGCTTCAATGCGAAACGCTCGGCTGGGAGATCCGGAGATCCCAGCCGAGCGTCTGTGCCACCGCGGTGTTCCTCAGGCGGCCGGCAGGTCAGATCGTCGGTGTCTCGTCGACGATCTCCTTGTGCGGCTCGACAATGAACCGCCAGCCGTCGCTGGGCTCCAGGAACCGCACACGGGTGGGGTAGATGTCGAGGGCACGGCGGTCGCGATTCTGACCGCTCGTGTTCTTCCGCCCCCGGGCCGGCTCCTCGAACAGGTCGACCTTGACGTCCGGCACCTCGACGACTTCCTCGCTCCAGCGCTGAACGATGCCCGCGCCGAACGCGTCGCGTGCGGCGGAGTAGAGCGATTCCAGAGATTCCCTGTTTCCGTCGGGTACGAACAGGGCGAGGTTCAGAAGGACGCCGGCGCTCTTGAGAACCTCGATTTCTTCTCCCGCCTTGTCGGCGATCCAGATCCCGCGCTCTTCGGCATTGTCCGGGAGGACGTGGATTTCGTCACCGAAGACCGTCTTCGCGGCGAAGGACCCTCCCTCGGAATTCTTACCCGGCTCCGTGAGGAAAGCCGGGGCGTAGCAGTCGAGAGGAAGGCCAGCCATCTCTGCCGAGACGAAGATGGTGTCCTGGAGCCCCAACTCTGCAACCTCCCCGGCCGTAAGACGTCGGGCGGTGACCTTCTCGGTATTCACGCCATTCCCCTTTTTTTGTGGCGTCCTGTGAATTCGCTAAACTCTATCACGAAATCGACCGGCCAGTTCCCACTGGACGGGTGGACGGGCTCAGCCGAATGGCGAATAAGCCGTTACGTCGAGTTCAATGACGACACTATTTCTGCCGTCAGCGGTAAGGTCTCACCGTTGGTTATTGGCTCATGAAAGGACAGAGCGATGAATCCTGATATCCGGACCGGAGACGCGCTCGCGGAGCCGATGCCGGGCAGGAACAGCGGCAGCGCGGGGGCCCGATCCCGCCCTGTCGGGGAGGGCGGGATTCAGGATCGGGTGGCGGTTCCGCACTCCGTTTCGGCGCCCTCTCGCATGCGGGTGTCCATCGATGTGCTGCGGTCGTACGGGTCAACCTCGGGGCCGTTTCCCGGATCCTTGACCGTGCGTTCGGCCATGAATTCGGGGTTGAAGTAGCCCGTGGAGTCGCCACAGCCGCCGTTGGTGGCGTCCACCTTGTAGGAGACGAGGGAGAACGTGCCCGGCTCGGTGATCACCTTTTCCGGGTCGTCCCAGCTCAGCACCGTCTCGCGGCGCGCGATCGTGCGCGCGACCTCGTCGCTGCCCGGCGCGGCGCGGACGACCGGGTAGACGTAGGTGACATCGGCGGTCACCTCAAGCGCGCCGCGCTTGCCCTCGCGGAACGTGATCTCTCCCCGCGTCTTGACCACGTCCCCCACCAGCCGCACCTTCGTCTGCGCGAAACGGCTGAACAGCAGCAGAGGGTCGTCCTCCTGGCTCGGCTCGCCGAACGCGGTCGCCAAGTAGTCCTGGACGTCGCGCTGGTGCGGGTTGATCAACGCGATCGCCGTCTCCGGCCGTTCCCCGCGCAGGACGTCGGGATCCAGGCTGGAGGCGGCGAGGAAGTTCCGGGTCTCGTCCAGTGCCTGCGCGACCTCTTCCTTGGTCATCCAACCGGTCGCCCGTGCCTCGGGCATGCTGATCCCGGCCGTCCCGTCGTCCCATTCCGCCGCCGGTGATCCCCTGAACGGCTCTTCCGGCGTGGGCAGTTGGGCTGCCGGACGCTCGGGGGCGGACGAAGCGCCCGCGGTGTTTCCTTCGCCGTTTCCGCCGTCGAACCATCCGACGACCCGCCCCGGATCCACCGCCACCACCAGCAGGGCGACCGCGAGCAGCAGCCCGACCACGTACCACGCCTTGACCCGCCGTCGGCGCGGCGGCGGCTGGTGGGTCCGCCACCCCGCGGGAGGGCCGGGCTCGTCCCGCAGGCGCCGTTCGACCATCCGGGCCCGCGCCGAGGGCTCCTCGGGCGCGTTTCGCGTGCCGGACTCGGCGTCCCGCAGGAAACGCTCCCACTCCTCGTCCGGTATGGACGAACCTGATGAACCCGACGAACCTGAAGACCCGTGCTCGGCCATGGTGTTCTCCCCGCCCCTTCTCGCGCGACCGGTTCTCCCCAGGACCGCTCGACATCGGATCATCCTCACACAGGCGTACGAGGGGCTCAGCCGAGGTCGAGGAGTTCCTCGTAGAAGCCGCCGAAGCCGCCGTCGCGGTCGACGAGGTGGATCTCCAGGATCCAGTGGCAGACGCGTCCGGCGCGGTCGGGTCGTCGTAGCGGGGTGCCGTTGCCGGGCGCGATGTACGACTCGATGTCGGCGCCGTCGATCTTCTCGTGCGGGAACTCGCCCACCGGATGCCCGGCATGCCAACCGCCCAGCTCCCAGCCGCGTTCGGCGGCCAGCCGGCCGATCTCGGCGTGCAGAGCGGCGCCGGTGATGTCCGGGTCGGCGTCGAAGGCGCGGCGCCCGGCGGCGAACACCTCGGGCAGGTCGTCGCGCAGCCGGTGCTTGACGGGGTCGTCGCCGAGGACGAAGGTACGGCCGAAGTCGGCCTCCCACTCCTCGAAGATCGGGCCGAAGTCCGCGAAGGCGATGTCGTCCTGGCCGATGGCCCGGTCCGGGGGGTTCTCCCGGTACGGGTGGAGGGTGTTCGGTCCGGAGCGGACGATGCGCTTGTGCCAGTGGCGGGTCGGGCCGAACAGTTCGTTGGCCAGGTCGCGGATCCGGTCGCTGACCGCCTGCTCGCCCACGCCCGGCGCGACCAGCCCGCGCGACTCGATCTCGGCGAAGAGTTCGGCGGCCTTGGCCTGGGCACTCAACAGGTGTTCGGCACGGGTCGCCTCGTCGCGGGTCGCCTCGGCAGTCGCCTCGTCGCTCATCTGTCCCCCATCGTCTCGTCCCTACGTAACGGTCGTAGCGCAGCCGCCGGTGCAGACGGTCAGGGCTGCCGTACCAGAACTCCAGGCTCTCCCACTCCACGCTCGGCCGCGCTGTCCAGCCACGCCTGGAGGAGGGGCAGGGGATCGGCGGGCGGGGCGTCGAATTCGGGCAGTGTCAGCGAGGTGTCGCCGCTCAGTGTGGCATCCACGGATGTCAGCGTAGACGAGCGAAAAAGCCGGTACCCGCCCAGCCAGGTACGCCCCGGAGCGCGCGTCGCGCTCCGGGGCGTACCGGCACTCCTGCCGGGAGTCACGCGTCGTACGTCAGCCCACGATCAGGGTGTTGAGCGGGGCGTCCCCGGCCGTCCGCGTGAACGCGCCGCCGAAGTAGCGCTCGACCGCGGACTTCTCGGCCGCGTTCGGGTAGGCGTTCGTGCACGACGTTCCCGCGCTGGAGCCGGACATCAGGCTTGAGCAGGGGCCGGGCTTGATGTCCGGGAGGCCCAGGATGTGACCCAGTTCGTGGGACGCGATACGGATCGTGTTGTGGCCCTCGTTCACGGCCTGGCGTCCCATCCACACGGTGCCGTTGCCCAGGGACGTGGTCTGGGCGCGGGGCCAGCCGTCGTCCGCGATGACGCGTATGTTGGCGGACTGGCCGGCCGCGGCCGGGCGCAGTTCGACGGCGTCGACGCTGGCGTTCCAGACCGCCGCGCCCTGGTCGACCGCGGACCTGAACTCCGCGGCGCCGCTGGCGTCGTAGGTGATCACGCGCGCGGCCACGGCCGTTTCCGCGGCCGGGGCGGGAGCGGCGGCGGCCTGGCCACCCATCAGGGAAATCGTCACGGCCAGTGCGGCGACGAGCCCGCCGGTCAACTTACGGATGTGCATGGTCGGCCTCCTTGGGGGAGAGACAGTCGTGAACATGACATGAAGTTCCCCTGCTCACTGCCCAGCGATGCCTGACACCAATCCGTCAATCCGGCGCACCTGATCGACCGCGTCACCGGGTGCGGTCGTCGCCCGTGGCCTCCAGGACGACGACGCGGCGGCCGTCCTCCGTGGCACCGGTGCGGGTGGCGTAGCCGGGGAGGTCGCCGGCGTGGCAGCTGGGCCGGCTTCAGCCAGCTGTACCCCTCCCCGTGTCCTTCGCCCTCTCTCTTACTCGGACGACGTGGCCACCCGTACGCCGTCGCTCTCGTTGTCGGAGAGGAACAACGCCACCTCCCGGCCCTGTTCGGCGACAGCCGTACGGTCCGCGCGCGACAGCCGGCCCAGCGGGGTGACCGTCACGGTGCCCGCCTCGACGCGCCAGGTCGCGGCGGCCCGGCCGTCGACCAGGACGACCCGCTCACCGGCGACCGACAGACCACGGTGGTCGTCGTCGATGATCCGGCCGCGGTCGTGGTAGCCGAGGATCGCGTTGTCGAACGCCGGCAGGAACCGCACCGGCGCCGGTGTGTCGGGATCGGGGCGCGGCGCGTCCGGGAGGTCCAGCAACTCCCGGCCGCGCTCGTCCCGGAAGGAGACCAGCTCCTCGCGTGCCGCCGCCACCGCCGCCGGGAGTCCGGCAAGGCCGCACCAGGCGCGCAGGTCGGCCGAGGCGGCGGGACCGTACGCGGCCAGATAGCGCCGGAGCAGCGCCTGGCCCACCGGATCGGAGCTGTCGGCGGGCAGGTCGGCGACCTCGCGCCCGAGCCAGGAGGCGAGCAGCACGTTACGTACACCCGCCTTGGTCCGCCACAGCCCGCGCGGCGGCAGCTGCGCCATCGGTACGAGCGCGCTGATCACCATCTCCCCCAGCGCCCGCGGCCCCGGCGCGGGCCAGCGCGCGGCGAGCGCCCGCGCCAGCTCGGTCATCGTGCGCGGCTCGCCGTCCGCCATCAACGCCCGCCCCGCCGCCGCGAGTTCGCCCAGATTGATTCCTTCCAGTTCGCGGCGGTACACCCCGAGCACCCGCTGCCGCAGCATGGCCTCGTGGCGGGCCCGCCACGCCAGCGCGTCGTCCGAGGTGACGAGGTGGACCGTACGGCGCATGAGATGCGTCCGCACCACCTGCCGCCCGGTCAACAGGCCCGAGAGCGCGGCCGGTTCGAAGGCGCGCAGCCGTGACCAGAGCCCGAGATAAGGCTCCTGCGGTTCCTGCGCCTGAAGACCGCCGAGGTGCGCGACGGCGTCCAGGACCGGGAGGTCGGAGCGGTCGAGCAGCAACTGGCGTGCAAGTGTCGCGCGGTTGAGCGCGCGGGTGCCGAGAACAGTGCGAACGGGCATCGGTTCAGGTCGACTTCTGGCCGTCGATCGACTCGCGCAGGATGTCCGCGTGCCCGGCGTGCTGGGCGGTCTCGGCGATGACGTGCATCAGCACCCCCCGTACGCTGCGCACCGTCCCCGGCTCGTGCCAGGGCGCCTCCGGCAGCGGGTGGGTCGCCGACAGGTCGGGGACGGCGGCGAGGGTCGCCGCCGTGCGGGCCGCCACCCGCTCGTAGCGCGCGAGGATCCCGGCCGCCGTGTCGCCGGGCAGCATCCGGAAGTCGTTCTCACGGTCGATCGCCCACTGCGGGTACTCGGTCGCGGTACCGGCGGCGAAGTCGGCCCAGGTGACACCGGCCGACAGGTCGAAGCTCATCGCCGACGGGCCGTCGACCACGAAGCGCAGCCACGCCTCCTCGGTGGACGCGACGTGCTTGATCAGCCCGCCGAGCGACAGCGAACTGACCGTCGGGTGCTCGCCGAGCTGCTCGTCGCTGAGTCCGCGCACGGTGTTGGTCAGGGCGGATCGCGCGGTCGCGAGCGCGGCGAGCAGGTCGGTGCGCTCGGAGGAATTGGTAGCCATGCTGATCGGGTCCTTCCGGTGGTTCACGTTCACGTGGTCCCGCTCGTGTTGCGGCACGGCACAACCGTCGCAAGAGAAGAGGACAGGTGGTGACCGCTTCTCGGGCGACAATCGGCGCCATGCCGAAGACCTCCGCACGCCTGCTGTCGATGCTCTCGCTGCTCCAGGCCCGCCGGGACTGGCCGGGCGCGCTGCTCGCCGAGCGGCTGGACGTCAGCCCGCGCACCGTACGCCGCGATGTCGACCGGCTTCGTGAGCTGGGCTATCCCGTGGTGGCCACCAAGGGGCCCGAGGGCGGGTACCGGCTCGACGCCGGTACGGAACTGCCCCCGCTGCTCTTCGACGACGAGCAGGCCGTCGCTCTCGCCGTGGCGCTCCAGATCGCCACCACCACGGGCGCCGGTATCGAGGAGGCGGCGGCCCGTGCGCTGAACACCATCCGGCAGGTCATGCCGGCCCGGCTGCGCCGCCGCGTCGACACCCTCCGGGTCACCGCCGTGGAGCGGCCCACGGCGCGGACGCGCCCGCAGGCCGACAGCGGTGTGCTGATGGCGCTCAGCGCCGCCGTCCACGCGAGCGAGGAGGTGCGCTTCGACTACCCGAGCGCCGGCACCCCCGACCCTCCGCCGCGCCGGACGCAGCCCCACCATCTGGTGACCTGGGGCGGGCGCTGGTATCTCGTCGCGTGGGACCTCGACCGCGAGGACTGGCGTACGTTCCGCGCGGACCGGATCACTCGCACCCGTACGCCGACAGGCCCCCGCTTCACCCCGCGCGCACTGCCCGGAGGCGACGTGGCGGCCTTCGTCGTCAACAGATTCCAGGGCTCTTACGGCTCCGACGACTCCGGTCACTGGCCCTGCCGGGGCGAGGTGATCCTCGACCTGCCCGCCGCCGAGGTGTCCCGTCACACCCACGACGGGCTCGTCGAGGAACTGGGTCCGGACCGCTGCCGGCTCGTCCTGGGGTCCTGGTCATGGCCCGGCCTCGCCGCCGCCATCGGCAGGTTCGACGCCGCCGTCGAGGTCGTCGGCCCGCCCGAACTCAGGGCCGCCTTCGCCCACTTGGCCCGCCGCTACGCCGACGCCGCAGCCGGCCCGCCCTGACCGTCGATGTCGTGGTTGCCCGCGAGGACGCTGTAGGGGACCTTGCCGTGGATGGTGCGGAAGGTGTCGGCCGCGAGCGTGATCTCCTGCTCCGTGCCGTGTTCGGTGATGTCGCCCAGATGCGTCACAAAGGCGATGTTCGCCTCCGCGCGCTCGGAGACGAGGTAGTGGAAGGTTTCCCGCAGCGGGTCGGGGTCCGAGCTGTCGGCGTCGAAGGGGTACTGCGTGTCCGGCAGTACCGCCAGCGCGAAGCGCGGGCTCTCCTCGTCGTAACGGCCCCGCAGGTCGCGGTTGTCCTGCCTTCCGGTCCGGACCGGAAGGAATGGACGTACTCATACGATCTCCCAGCTCTCTTCACCATGCGTGTCCGTGGGGATCGTGTGCCGCGCCCCGGCGACGGGTCGACAAAGCCGCACTGAACAACGGCCGTCGCCGACCCGTCCGGAGACCTGCGCCACATCGGCGCCGAACGGGGATGCGTACGCCGCGCTCATGTGTTGGCGACGGACGGACACCCCCATCCGAGGAACAGGACTGCCATGACAGACGTCTACGCCCGCCGCTCGGCGGACACCCTCGCGCGCCCCTTCGCGGTCCGCGGGCTGACCACGCGCAACCGCATCGCCATGGCACCGATGACCCGGAACTTCTCCCCGGACGGCGTTCCCGGCCAGGACGTCGCCGACTACTACACGCGGCGCGCCACGGGCGGCGTGGGGCTGATCATCACCGAGGGCACCTACATCGACCACGACTCGGCCGGCACCAGCGACCGGGTCCCCCGGTTCCACGGCGAGGACGCGCTCGCGGGCTGGGCGGGTGTCGCGGACTCCGTCCACCGGGCGGGCGGCGCGATCATCCCGCAGCTGTGGCATGTGGGTGTCACGCGCGCCGAGGGCACCCCGCCGGTGGCCGACGCGGAGCCGGTCGGTCCGTCGGGCGTGTCCTTGGACGGTGAGCCCAAGGGGCGCGCCATGACGCAGAAGGACCTGGACGATGTCATCGGCGCGTTCGCCGACGCGGCTGCCGCCGCCGAGCGCCTGGGCTTCGACGGGGTCGAACTGCACGGCGCGCACGGCTACTTGATCGACCAGTTCCTGTGGGCCGGCAGCAACCGCCGTACCGACGCCTACGGAGGCGACATCGTCGCCCGTACGCGTTTCGCGGCCGAGATCGTGGCGGCCTGCCGCGCCGCCGTGTCCGACTCCTTCCCTCTCTTCTTCCGCATGTCCCAGTGGAAGGGGAGCCTGTACGACGCGAAGCTCGCGCGGACGCCCGCCGAACTGGACACCCTGCTCACGCCGTTGGCCGAAGCCGGTGTCGACGTCTTCCACGCGTCCACCCGGCGCTACTGGCTGCCGGAGTTCGACGACTCCGACCTGAACTTCGCCGGCTGGGTGAAGAAGATCAGCGGCAGGCCGACGGTCACGGTCGGCTCGGTCGGCCTGGACGGTGTCTTCAACGAGTCCTTCCAGGGCAAGGACTCCGGGGTCACCCCCATCGATCAGCTGCTGGACCGGATGGAACGCGACGAGTTCGACATGGTCGCCGTCGGCCGGGCCCTGATCGCCGACCCGGAGTGGCCGGCGAAGACGCTGGGCGGGCGCACCGGGGACATCAGGTCCTTCGACGCGGCGATGCTGAAGACGCTGCACTGACAACAGTCAGCGCCTCGTCCCCCGGGCCGCGAACGGCCCGGGGGACAGCGCTCAGCCGACGGGGGCGGCCGAGGAGCGGTCCTGGGTGGGTGGCGGGACCATACGGACCGGGACCGTGTCCGCGTCGTTGTGGCGTTGGGACCAGGTCTCCAGTGCCACCTGGCAGGCGTGGTCGAGGTGGCGCAGGCCGGTCAGGTCCAGTTCGATCGGGCGGTTCTGCGGCAGGGCCTCCAACTGGTCGAGGATGCGCGGCAGGCGGAGGAAGGTCGCGTTGCCGGTGATGGCCACGACCAGGCGCCCGCCGGTGAGTTCACGCACGTTGAGCTGTATGTGGGAGGTCTCCCAGGCCGACTTGCAGACGGACAGGAGCAGTCCGAGCACCACACCCTCGAAGAGGTTGCCCACCACGATGGTGGCGGTGGTGACGCCGAGGATGACGGCGTCGCCGCGGTGGGTCCGCCACAGCGGGACGATCTCCTTGACCGGCACGAGTTTCGTCCCCGCGTGCACCAGGACGCCCGCGAGCGCGGCGAGCGGGATGACGCCGATGACGAACGGGAGCAGTGCGGCGAACAGCAGCAGCCACACGCCGTGCAGGATTCGGGAGAGTGAGGTCTTCGCGCCCGCCTGCACGTTGGCGGCGCTGCGCACGATGACGGCGGTCATCGGGAGCGCGCCGAGCGCGCCGCAGACCGTGTTGCCGACGCCCTGCGCCATCAGCTCCTTGTCGTAGTCGGTACGGGGGCCGTCGTGCATACGGTCCACCGCCGCCGCGCTGAACAGGCTCTCGGCCGAGGCGATCAGGGTGAAGGCGAGGACCGTGCCGATGACGGCGACGCCGGCCAGGCTGCCGAAGTCCCCGAGACCGGGCGGGTCGACGGCCGCGAGCAGCCCCCGGACCTCGACCCGTGCGACATCGAGGTCCAGCAGGACGGCGGCGCCCGTGGCCAGCCCGACCGCGGCGAGCGGACCGGGGACGACGCGCGCCTTGGCGGGCAGCGTCGGCCACAGGAAGAGGAGGGCGATGGTCGCGGCGCCGAGCGCGAACGCCGTCAGCGCCGCCCCGCCGCCGAGTACCTCGGCGAAGAGTCCGGGCAGCCCGGCGATCTTGCCGAGCCCGCCGGAGGGCTGGGCCTCGTCGGCGAGCGCGTAGACCTGGCCCAGGACGAGGACAAGCCCGATGCCGGCGAGCATGCCTTGCACGACAGCGACCGAGATGGCCCGGAACCAGCGCCCGAACTTGAGTGCCCCGAGGAGGAGTTGGAGAAGTCCGGAGATGAGGACGATGGCACCGAGCGCGCCGAGCCCGAACTCCTGGACGGCCTCGAAGACGAGGACGGTCAGACCGGCCGCGGGGCCGCTGACCTGGAGGCTGCTGCCGGGCAGGAGGCCGACGAGCAGTCCGCCGACGATGCCGGTGATCAGGCCGAGTTCGGCCGGCACACCGGAGGCGACGGCGACGCCGACGCACAGGGGCAGGGCGACGAGGAAGACGACGAACGAGGCGAGGACGTCACGTCGGAGGACGGCGGGTTCCTTCAACTGCGAGATCAGGGAAGAAGAAGCCATAGGTGTGTTCCTTGAGGAGCGGTCCGCCGGGGGAGGGGGGCGGGCGGACGAGAGGACACGGACGCGGGAACGCTGACGCGGGACGACGAGGACGACGCGGGACAATGCCGCGGTTCGCGCCCTGTCAGAGCGGCACGAACGTCCCGTCCGCCTCGGGCCGTTGGACGCTCACGGCACCGGTGTCGACCTCGTAGTACCAGGCACTGAGCGTGAGCGTGCCCGCGTCCATCGCCTCGCGGACGCACGGGTAGCCGCGCAGCGTGTCGAGTTGGGCCGCGACGTGGTGCCGTACGGCGTGTGGGACGCCCGCGTCGTCGGGGAGCCCGCTGACGGAGTGGTCCAGCCAGCCCCGTACGGCGGGAACGGCGGAGAGGTCCGCCCCGCTCACCACCGCCCCGACGGCGCCGCAGTGGGAGTGCCCGCACACCACGATGTCGCGCACGCCGAGGACCCGTACGGCGTACTGGATCGTGGCGGTCTCGCCGCTGGGGCGGTCGGAATCGTACGGGGGAACGATATTCCCGGCCGTACGCAGTTCGAAGAGTTCTCCCGGCCGCGCGCCGGTGATGAGTGTCGGTACGACGCGGGAGTCGGAACACGTGATGAAGAGCGCGTCGGGCCGCTGCCCGGCGGCGAGGACGCGGAACTCATGGCGTCGCTCGGCGACGCGATCCGGAAAGGAACGAGCGTTTTCGATAAGGGCTTTCATGGCGGCCTGCCTCCTGCGCCCGCGGTGTGGGGACGGGGCGCGGTGTGGTCGGGTCAGGGAGAGATACCTGCTGGTCCGTGACGTCTCCGCACAGAGTCACGGGCAGGCTGGAGCGCGCCGCCCGCGACATCGCGGACCGGCTGCCCTCCTGTGAAGACCGTACGCTTTACCAAGGCATTACCTTGATCGTGGCGACGCTATCACGCCAGATAAATCATCCTGGAAACTCGCCGCATGTGACCTGAATGTGAACGGGGCATGTCCCGGCTATCGGTGCGTCGCGGCGCGAGGGGAGAAAAACCGGCCTTACGTTCGACAATTGACCCGGACCATGGAGATTATTCGGCGTCGGGCGACCGTCGCCGGTTGGCCGGGAATCTTCAGTGCGGGAACTTTCGGCGACCGGACGGAACGGCCGCGGAGCACTCGGCGCAGCGGCTAGTTTGCCGACCATGGACAGCACAGCGGACATGGAGTCGGCACGCGCCGACGCGGGGACAGCCCTTCAGTTCTACTGGGAAGCGGCCGAGCACGAACTGCCCGAGGAACTGGCGGACGACGAAGCCGAGGTCGGTGACGCCTACGCCGCCGTCCAGGAGAGCGTCCCCGACGACCCCACCGCCTTGAGCTGTCTGACGCTCTTCGCCCTGGGCAGACTGCGGGCGCACCTCAACGAGGAATTCGGCGCTACCGAGGACCACTTCGAGGCCGCACACCACCCGCCCGCCGAACTCGCGCCGGACGACGGGCCCGGCCGGGCCCTGGCCGCCGACGTGGTCCGCGCGGCGGACCGCGCGCTCTCCCGCCGGCCGGCCGACAACCTCGCCGTCTTCTCCCGTGCGTGCGCCCTGCACTGGCTGGGTGACCACCGGGCGGCGGCGGCCTACCGTGAGGCGGTCCGGCTCGATCCGTACGACGACATCGCGAGGACACGGGTGGAGCAACTGGACGGAATCGAGCTTCCCGAGCCGCCCGGCGGCTTCGGCACCCACCATCCCCACGGCTTCCATCTGCTGGAGATGACCCATCTCGTCGGCCACGGCGGAAGCACCAAGGGGTGGGTCTGGCTGGTGAACGACCCGTCCACCGTACGCGACAAGGCGGACGGCCATCTCGCCGAGTGGCTGGCCCTCCGCGGCCACAGCCTCGACGACGACTTCGGGGTGTGGACTCATGTGCCGGGCGGGCAAGGCGTGGGATCGGAGCTGCGTGAGGCGCTTCATCACCCGCCTGAGGGCCGGCCGTACATCGACTGGTCGAAGGTCCCCCTCCCCCGACCGGAGCGTGACCCCCTCCCCGTCGGCCAACCGATCCGATGGCTCGGACAGCTGCACTTCTACGGTGGCACCGAGCACGACGACTGAGGCGGAGCCCGCGCAGCCCGCACCCGCAGCGCGCGGCGCAGGGCACAGGGCGCAGGGAGCTGCGGGTGAGTGACCCGCCCTCGTTGGAGTGACGTTTCGCCAGAGCCGTGTCGCCGTCGCGTAGGTCTTCGTCTGTCCTGTCCGGTCACTCGACATCCCGGCGGAGAAACATCGTGTCTCGTCTGGCTCACTGGTGTTTCCTGCACCGCCGCGGAGTCGTCGCCGGCTGGCTCCTCGTTCTGGTCGTCACCGTCGCGCTCAGCACGGGGCTCGGCAGCAAGTACAACGAGAGCGCGAGCCTGCCCGGCACCGACGCGCAGGCGGCCGTGAACCTGCTCACCGAGAACTTCCCCCAGGCCTCCGGCGAGAGCGACCAGATCGTCATCGAGGCGACCGGCGGAGCCACTGTCGTCTCGGACTCGGTGCGGACGCCGGTCAGCGCCGCGCTCACCAAGGTGGCCGCCATCCCCGGCATCGCGTCGGTCGTCAGCCCCTACAGCCCGCAGGGCGCCGCGCAGATCAGCAAGGACGGCACCATCGCGTTCGCCGGCGTGAACTGGAAGATGAAGGCCGCCGACGTCACGAAGGCGGACGCCCAAAAGCTGATCGACACGGCCAAGGCCGCCGACGGTCCGCACGTCCGTATCTCGCTCGGCGGTCAGTCCATCACCAACGAGGAGAGCCCGGGCCCCGGTCTGTCGGTGGCGGTGGGCGCGATCGCCGCGCTGGTCATCCTGCTGATCGTGTTCGGCGGAGCGCTGTTCGCCTCGCTGATGCCGCTGGTGACCGCCGCCGTCGCGCTGGTCATCGGCACCTCCCTCATCAAGCTGATGTCGCACGTCATGGACACCCCGAGCGTGTCCAGCGACCTCGCCGTACTGATCGGGCTCGGCGTCGGCATCGACTACGGCCTGTTCATCATCAGCCGCCATCGCAGCGCGGTGAGGACCGGCCTGTCGTACGAGGAAGCGGCGGCACAGGCGGTCAACACCTCCGGGCGGACCGTGCTGTTCGCCGGGATCACGGTGTGTGTCGCGCTGCTCGGTCAGTTCGCGCTCGGGATCGACTACCTGTACGGCCTGTCGGCGGCGTCCGCCCTCACGGTCGCGCTGACCATGGCCGGCTCACTGACGTTCCTGCCCGCCATGCTCGGCTTCCTCGGCCCGAAGACCCTCTCGCGGCGCGAGCGGCGCGCACAGGCGGAGAAGGGGCCGGTCTCCGACGACGCCGCCGGATTCTGGCTGCGCTGGGCCACGTTCGTGCAGCGGTACAGGGTGCCGGTGGCCGCGTGCGCGCTGGCGCTTGTCGTCGTGATCGCGCTGCCGCTGTTCTGGATGCGCCTCGGCTCGTCCGGCGCCGCGAACGACCCTTCCGGCTCCACCACCCGCCAGGCGTACACCACCCTGGCCAAGGGGTTCGGGCCGGGCTACAACGGGCCGTTCCAGCTGGTGACGGAGGTGAAGTCGGCGGACGACGCGCAGGCGTTCGACAACTTCCTCGCCGCCGCCGCCAAAACGCCGGGGGTGGCGTCGGTGACGCCGGCGACGACCTCGCCCAACGGCAAGGTCGCGCTCGCGATCCTCTACCCGACCACCGGTCCGGGGTCGCAGCGGACCGTCACCCTGGTGAGCACCATCCGCGACCTGGCGCCCGAGGCCGAGGGTCCGGGCCATCCCCCCGTCCATGTGGGCGGGGTGACGCCCACCAACATCGACTTCTCACACGTGCTGGGCGAGAAACTGCCGCTGTTCATCGCCATCGTCGTCATCCTGGCGTTCCTGCTGCTGGTGGCGGTGTTCCGCAGCGTGCTGATCCCGCTGGTGGCGGCGGTGATGAACCTGCTGTCCGTCGGCGCCGCGCTCGGCGCGCTGAACGCCGTGTTCACCTGGGGCTGGGGCCTTTCGCTGCTGAACGTGCCGGTCGCGGGGCCGGTCGACGCGTTCATCCCGGTGCTGCTGTTCTCGGTGCTCTTCGGGCTCTCGATGGACTACGAGGTCTATCTGGTCAGCCGGATGCAGGAGGAGTGGCACCACCGGCGCCACGGCACGTCACACGCGGACGAAGTCGCCGCCAACCACTGGTCGGTGACACATGGTCAGGCGAAGACGGGCCGGATCGTCGCGGCGGCGGCCGGCATCATGATCCTGGTCTTCGGCTCGTTCCTGATCGGCGACGACCATGTGCTCCAGGAGTTCGGCTTCGGCCTCGCCTTCGCCGTACTCGTCGACGCTCTGATCATCCGGGGCCTGATCGTCCCGGCCCTGATGCATCTGATCGGTCCGGCCAACTGGGCCATGCCCGGCCGGCTGAGCCGGATCGTGCCCAACCTGTCGGTCGAGGTGCCTCGGGAGGACGCTCACTGACCCGGGGTCGGGGGGCGGGGGCCGGGTGGCCGGCGGTCCTCGGGGTCGCGGTGTGTGGGTTCGGGGTCGCGTACGGGCTCCGCGTCGCGTATCGGTTCGGCGCGTATCGGTTCGCCGGGGCGGACCGGGTACTGTCCGTCCGCCGACCGGTTCTCCGCCTTCATCGCGCGGGCCTCGCTCTTGAGGATGCGGGCCGACTTGCCCGCCGAACGGGCCAGGTCCGGCAGCCTCTTGGCACCGAGCACCAGAATCACGACGATCAGAATGATCGACAGCTCACCAAGCCCAAGCAACGGAACCTCCAGGCCGCGTTGGCGCGGTCGCTGACCGCACCGGAACGGGCCCGCACTGGTACGGGCCCGCGATCTGCGTCAGAATCTACAGGACTGTAGAAGTTGACGGGAGATGGTGTGAGCGAGCGCGAGAGCCCGGACGAGCGCCGGCGCCGGGGGCAGGGCGAGTTGGAGTCGCAGGTGCTGGCCGCGCTCCGGGAGGCGCCGGGGCCGGTGAACGCCGGATGGGTACGTGAACGGCTCGGCGGCACCCTCGCGTACACCACCGTGATGACGATCCTGACCCGCCTCCAGGCCAAGAGCGCGGTGACCCGCGAACGTTCGGGCCGTTCCTTCGAGTGGCGCGCGGCCTCCGACGGGGCGGGGCTCGCCGCGCTGCGGATGCGCCGGGTGCTGGACGCGGAGTCGGACCGGGAGGCGGTGCTCGCGCGGTTCGTCACCGCCCTGTCGTACGACGACGAGCGGCTGCTGCGCGACCTGCTGCACGCCACCGAGGACGAGGCGGAGGACTGACCCGTGGGCGTCTTCGTCTTTCTGCCGCTGGTGCTGCCGCTCACGGCGCTGCCGGTCGCGCGCCTGGCCGAGCAGCATCTCCATCCCCGCCTGGCCACCCGCTTCCTGACCGCGCTGGCCGTGGTGCTGGCGGTGTGCAGCACGCTGTGCCTGGGGCTGCTGGTGGTCGTGGGGACCGCCCAACTGCCGGGAAATCCGCTGCCCGACGGCTGGTCGGACGCGGAGGTGCGGGACGCCGTCCCGTACGACGAGGTGGCCGGCAAGGCGGCGATCGCCGCGCTGGTCGCGGTGGCGGTGGCCTGCGCGGTCACGGGGGCGCGGCACCGGCGGATACGGCGACGGGCGTGGCGCGCGCTGGAGGGGATGCCGGAGCGGCGGCTCGTGGTGCTGCCGGACAGGGAGCCGTACGCGTACGCCCTGCCGGGAGGTACCCAGGGGCGGATCGTCGTCTCCAGCGCACTGCTGGATCACCTCAACTCAACAGAGCGAGAAGCCCTGTTCGCACACGAGCGAGCACATCTGACGGGCCGTCATCATCGTTCGCTGCTCGCGGTACGGCTGGCGGCACGGGCGAATCCGCTGCTGCGGCCCTTACAGGCGGCCGTGGCGTACACGACCGAGCGCTGGGCCGACGAGGAAGCGGCCCGCAACACCGGCAGCCGCAGACTGGTCGCACGAGCCATCGGGAAGGCCGCGCTCGTGTCGCGCGGGGCCCCGACGCCGACGTTGGCCGGAATCGGCGGCGCCGGGCCCGTACCGCGCCGGGTCGCCGCACTGCTCGCGCCGGCGCCCGCCGCGATGACGTGGCCCTCGGTCTTCACCACGGCGGGGCTGGCGGTCTGGACGGCGGCGGCGGGGACGGTCGGCTCGGCACTGTCGTCGGCGAACGCGACCGTCACGCTCTTCTTCGTACTGAAGGCGGCGACCCCGCTCTAGTCCCCCGCTCTGTCTCCTAGCCCTCTTCTTCCTCCTCGTCGCCCTCGAAGAAGTCGCCGACCTCGTCCACGACTTCGGCCGCCACCAGGCCGCCCGCCACACCCACGGCCAGGCCGGCCGCGCCGATGGCGACCGCCGCGCCCGTGCTGATGCCGGAGCCGGAGCTGTGGCCGTGGCCATGACTGTCACTGTGGCCATGGCCGTGGAGGTTGCCGTGACCGTGATCCGGGTAGCGGCTGGCGAGTTGGTCGACCCAGCCCGCCACCACCGTGTTCCAGTCGGTGCGCGCCACCTCGTCGTGGCCGACCATGTGCCGGTTCAGGGCGTCGTCCACGCCCGAGCCCCCGCGCCCGTCCGCCTCCAGGACGACCTCCGTCCCGCCCGCGTGAGCCAGGAACGTCACCTCGACCTCGTTCAGCCGGTGCGCGTAGTCCGGCGCCGGGATCAGCTCGATCTCCTGGTAGAACGGCAGCTGTTGGCCGCTCCCGTTGATGTGCCCAAGCTCCAGGTCCGCCGACCTGAAGCCGAAGCCGAGCTGGCCGAACGCCTCCAGGACGGCCTCCTGCACCGGCAACGGCCGTACGGCGAACGGGTCGTAGTCACCCTTGTCCTTGGCTCCGGCGACATCCAGCTCCGTACGTACGCCCAGCCTGATGCCGAGCGGTTCACCGTGCAGCTCGGACATGGGCGTCTCCCACGGCACCGGCACCGCGAACGGCACGCTGTACGGCTCGCCCTCACCCAGCCGGAAGCCGCCACCGATCTCGTACCGCTCGAAGGCGACGTAGCCCTCGCTCTCCCCCTCGTCGTACTCCGCCTCGACGCGGGCGACGAGTTCCAGGGTGACGCGGTCGATGTCGTACGACGCGCTCCCGCCGGCCAGCCGTACCTCGCCCCGCAAGGTGCCTCCCGGCAGGACCGCACCGTCCTCCAGCACCGTTTCCACCGTCGGCCCGCCGACGCCGAGTGAACCGAGCAGTCGCTTGAACACCATCGAGGTGTTCCCTCCTTCATTCCCGGATTCCTGATGCGTGCGTGCTTCTACAAGGCTGTAGAAGCACGCGTCAAGCATAGGGAGTGGCGAGGGCCGCGGCTGAAAACCGATACCCGCGGCCGAGTGCGTGCGCGCGACCGCAGGGCCCGGTCGGTCGCTCGGGCGGCGATGTGTACGGTCTCTCATGAGGCGGCGGCAACCGGGCGCCAACAGGAGGTACGTGTCGTGATCGGCATCTCGGACATCGAAGCGGCGGCGCGACTGATCGCCGGGCATGTCGTACGTACGCCGACGGTCCCGAGCCCCGGACTGTCGGCGCTGCTCGAGGTCCCGGTCACCGCCAAGCTGGAGTTGTTGCAGCGCACCGGTTCTTTCAAGGCGCGCGGCGCGACGGCGAAGCTGCTGTCGCTGAGCGAGGCCGACCGCGCGGCCGGGGTGGTGGCGGTCAGCGGCGGGAACCACGCGATCTCCGTCGCGGTCATGGCCGACTCGCTGGGCGTGAAAGCCACCGTCGTCATGCCGAAGTCCGCGCCCGCGCGCGCCGTCGAGATCGCCGAGGCGGCCGGCGCGACGGTACGGCTGACCGACACGATGGACGGCGCCTTCGCGCTCATGTCCCAGCTCCAGGCCGACGGACTGAGCCTGGTCCACCCCTTCGACGACCCGGTCGTCGTCGCCGGACAGGGCACGGTCGGCCTCGAACTCGCCGACGACGCGCCGGGAGGCGACGCGTCCGGAGGCGGCGCGGCCGGAGAGGCCGGAGCGGGCGGGCTGACGGATGTGCTCGTCAGCATCGGCGGCGGCGCGCTGATCTCCGGCGTCGCGGCGGCCCTGCACGCGCGCCTGCCCGGCGTACGGATCTGGGGCGTCGAGACCGAGGGCGCGCAGGCGATGTCCGAGGCGCTGGCCGCCGGGGGGCCGAGGCCCGTGCCGCTGTCGTCCATCGTCTCCACGCTCAGCGCGCCCGCCGTCTCACAGCTCACCTACGACCATGTGTCCGACCTGGTCAGCGACGTACTCGTGGTCCCGGACGCCGAGGCCGTCCAAGGCACTCTCGACCTCGCGAACCACGCGAAGGTCTGGGCCGAACCGGCCGCCGGCTGTCTTGTCCCGGCCGCCCGCCGCGTGCTGGAGCGCGTGGGCGGCGAGGCGCGCCTCGGCCTGGTGCTGTGCGGCGGCAACGCGACCACGACGGACGTCATGTCCTGGGCGGAGCGCTTCGACCTCCGCTGAGCGCTTCGGCCCCCGCTGAACCCCTGGAGCCCGCTCCTCCCGCCCCACCGGCACGCGCGGTGGGGTTCTTTACGTATCCGTATGTCGGCGCACCCGGATAGGCGGGCGGCACCCACGCACGTAATTTGCTGGCGATCCCCCCATGTTCGGGGCCTGTCCCACGGGCCCACTCCCCCCACAAGGAGATATGTCATGCTCTCGTCACTCCGAAGAATTGCTGGGGCATCGGCCGTAGCCGCCGCCCTTCTCTTCGCGCTCCCCACATCGGCCAATGCCGTCGAGAACACCGACACCGCCCGTCCCGCCGCGATGACGCAGGCCGCCACCACCCAGGCCTCCGTCGCGGACCCCACCCCCTCCCCCCGCTTCGAGACCGGTGACATCTCGAACCTCCCGCCGGTGGACGCCACCAAGCGGGACGTCCGGGTGCCGGCGTGGAGCTACCACATCACCGGGTCCTGCAGCGGTCGCGAAGGCGCGATACGCCAGGGCGCCAACTACTGGGGCAGCGCGACCGAGACGGCCTCCAGCGGTACGCCGGTCTCCTGTGTCAGCGGCTATGTGCAGGGCTGCGGCGGAGGCAACGTCGTGGGCTGCAACTGGGGCGCCGGTGACCGCATCGAACTGTCCACCATGGTCGGCGACTTCGCTCTGCTCGCCGCCCATGAGTTCGGCCACAACTGGTACGGACACTCGGGCACCGGCTGCGCGAGCTGGGCGAGTCAGGCCGATGTGATGCGCACGACGATGTGCAGCTGATCCCTCGCATGACTCTCTGAGAGATCCGACCGGCGACGCTCGCCGGCGGGGCGGGCCGACCACGCACGACGGTCGGCCCGCCCTTCGTTGTGTGCCCCGCCCGCGGTCGGCGCCGCCGCTCGGTGCCGGCCGGCATCGCCTCAGCCGTCGCCGTACGTCGGGCGGACCCGTGCCACCTCCTTCGCCAGGCCCTGCCGACTGGCGATGCCGAGCTTGCGCATCGCCCGCGCCACGTGCTGTTCCACCGTGCGCGGCGACAGATACAGCGTCGCCGCGATCTCGCGATTCGTGAGCCCGGTGGCCGCGAGTTCCGCGACCTCACCCTCACGCGGGGACATGCGCTCCGCGTACGCCGGCCGGCCCGGTGGCCGACGCGCGGCCGGGCGGTGGGCGCGCAGCGTCGCGCGTACGCGCGCGGCGTCCCACACCGCGCCCAGGTCGGTCAACTCCTCGACGCAGCGGATCAGTTCCGCGACGGCCTCATCCACCGCCTCCGGCCTGTCGCCGCCGAGCAGGAGCGCACAACGGCCCGCGCCCTCCGCCATGAGCGCGCGGGCGTACGGGTGCGGCAGCCGGGCGTACGCAGCGCCCGCCTGCTGGAAACGCGCCCGCGCCCGCACCCACTCGCCGTCCGTCTCCGCCAGCACCGCCCGGCACCAGAGCAGGGCGGCGGTCGCCGACGGGGCGTCCCGCCCGGTCAGACCGGCCGCGAACTCGGCCACCACCCGCTGCGCCAACTCCCCCTGCCCGGCGCGGGTATGGGCCTCGACCACCCAGGGAGCCAGTTCGGCGCCCCAGACCCAGACGCCCTTGACGCCGAGCCACGCCCAGGCCGACGCGGCGGCTTCGGCGGCGGCGTCGACGTCCTGCCGGGCCAGCAGGAGCCGGATATGGGCGCCGGCCGCGGTGGCCGCCACCGGGACTTCGCAGGTCTCGTACACACGGCTCTCGTGCACGCGGCGCTCGTGCACATCGCTCTCGTACGCGCGACTCTCGTACGCGCGACTCTCGTACGCGCGACTCTCGTACGTGCCGTACGGCTCCGGCGACGGCGGGTCGCCCGGCGGGAGCCAGTCCCGCACCGCCGCCCAGTCCCCCTTCGCCAGTGC
The DNA here is from genome assembly GCF_044458565.1 of Streptomyces sp. NPDC050433. Taxonomy (NCBI): domain Bacteria; kingdom Bacillati; phylum Actinomycetota; class Actinomycetes; order Kitasatosporales; family Streptomycetaceae; genus Streptomyces; species Streptomyces sp. NPDC050433. The sequence continues at coordinate 86,712 of NZ_JBITIB010000019.1, forward strand.
CAGCAGGGCCAGCACCACACGGGCGTCGCTGGCGCTGCCGTCCTCGGCGACCAGCCCCGTACACCGCTCGGCCAGGCCCTCCCAGCGGCCGGTCAGCCAGTCGCGGAACAGGGCCGTACCGCGTCCGACCCGCTCCAGGAACGGCGCGCCGCTGCGCGCCGCCAGCTCGATGCCCTGCGTCAGCAGTTCGTCCGCGCGCCGGTAGTGGCCCAGATACACCGCGCCGTTGGCCGTGTTGCACAGTCCCCGCGCCACCTGCTGGCGGCCGGCGCGGTCCTCGCTGTCACGGGGCAGCCGTGCCACCAGCCGCCAGGCCTCCAGATCGCCGGTGTTCATCAGCACCGTCGCCCGGCAGGCACCGGCCGCCGTGCGTGCCGCGCGGTCCCCGGACGCCTCGGCCGCCGCTTCCGCGCGCTCCAGCCAGGCCACGTTCTCGGCGAGGGACGCGCCGGGGAAGAACGGGTTGGCCAGCGCCGCCATCGCCAGCGCGGCGAGCGCGGGCCGTTCCGCCTCGGCCAACTCGCCGGCCGCCCGGCGCAGTTCGGCACGTCCCTCCTCGAAGCGCCTCTTGCGGTTGTGCAGCAGCAGGCCCAGTTCGAGCCGTATCTCGCCGCGGTCCGCGGCGGGCAGCGCCGGGTCCTCGACGATCCCGCGCAGGACGCGGACGGTCCCTTCCGAGCGCCGGCCCAGTACGGCGCCACGTGCGAGCGTCAGCGCCAACCGCCCCCGCTTGTCGGGCGGGAGTCCGCCCACGTCCAACGCCTCTTCCAGCAGCGTGACGGTCGCCTCGTCGTCGTTCACGAGGTGCTCCGCGGCCCGCAACCAGTCCTCCGTACGACCGCCGCCGCGCCAGTGGCGCGCGATCCGCGCCCAGGGCACCGGCTCCCGCGCGGCGAGCATCGCCGCCGCCCGATGGTGCAGCCGCTCCCGCACCGGCCCCGGCAACTCCGCGTACAGCGCCGACGCCGCCAGCGGCACCGCGAAGCCGTACCGCCCCTCGCTCGTCTCCCGCAGGACCGAGCCCTCCAGCGCCGCGATCAGCGCCGTACGGCCGCCGTCCCCGCGGTAGCCCGCGACCTCCGCCAGGTCCTCGGCGCCCGCCGGCTCGTCCAGCACCGCCGCCGCCCAGACGATCGGGCGGTACGGCCCGGCCAGCGCGGCGGTCCTGTCCAGCACCAACTCCGCCAGCCGGACCGGCACTCCCGCCTCGTCCACGTCCCTGGCGGTGAAGAGGTCCCAGTGGCGGTCGCCGTCCCGCAGCATCCGCAGCAGGTCCACGACGACCTGCGGCACACCGCCGGACCGCTGCCGCAACCGCCCCACGAACTCCTGCGGACACCGCCGCGCCCCCAGCAACTCCCCCGCCACGCACCGCACGCGCCCCTCGTCCAACGGCTCCAGCCGCCACCGCACGACCGACAGCCGCGCCGGATAGTCCACCGCCCGGCCCAACGGCAGGCCGGGGCTGGGCAGTTGCTCGGGCCGGTAGGTCAGCACCGCCGCGAAGGGCGCGGGCGGCTCCCTCAGCAACCCGCGCAGCAGAGCCAGACAGTCGTCGTCCGCGTGGTGGAGATCCTCGGCGACGAGGAGGGCGGGGCGTGCGGAGGCGAGCAGCGCCTCCAGTGCCTGATACGCGGTGAGCCGCACCCCGAGCGCCGCCGCTTCCGGGGGCGGCGCCGGGCCGAGCGGATCGGCGACCGCGAAGCCGCCCGAGGCCTGGAAGGTCACCACCAGCCGCGCCACCGACCGCGCCGGTGGCAGCTCCAGCAGCCGGTGGACGAGTCTGCTCTTCCCCATACCGGCGTCGCCCTCGACCAGCACCAGCGTCGGCTCCTTCCCGGTACCGGACAGCGCTGACGTCAGTCGCCGCTCCCACGCTCGCTCGTGCACGAAGCCCACTCCTCACGGTCGTCACGCAGGCCGGGTCCTCCGGTCTTCGCTGCCTATCACGCAGCGCCATGTACAGAACAGCCACCACCCGGTCAGCCCCACCCCCCTCCCCGTGCGCCCGGCCGCAAGGCGCAGATGTGCGCGAATTCCTGGAACTCGTACGGGGGAATCCCGTTCCACGTTCTGCCCAAGTCACGGCTCCAGATGATTTCGTGGCGAATTCTGGTCGTTGGAAAGAGCAGTGAAGCGGAAATGCTCCTGCTCGCTCGCGTCCGGATCCGGTGTGCCACCACTGCGGGACGTGCAGGGGCACTTGCCGGACGGCGACACCCCCACCTCAGTCCTTGGAGCCACCCTGTGCCTGTGCCCACCGACGCGTTCACCAGCTCACGCACCCCCACCGCCGACGCCGCCCCCCTCTCCTTCCCGACCCAGCCCACCGACGGAACGGCCCACGGCGCCGAGCAGCACCCGGAAATCGTCGAACACGATCTGACCTTCGGCGGGTTCCGCTACACCTGCCGCATCGCCGGCCAGGACCGGCTGGACACGGAGCCCATCGTGATCCTGGGCGGGTCTTCCCAGGACCGTCACTCGTGGCAGCGGCACGAGAAGTGGCTCACGCCGCTCAGCTCCGTCATCACCGTCGACCTGCCCGGTTACGGGACCGCCGACTTCCTGCCCGCGAAGTACGGGGTCGACTTCCTCGCCGCCGCCGTACGCCACGTCGTCCAGGAACTCCGCATCCCCCGCATCAACCTGGTGGCCGCCTGCTACGGCGGAGCCATCGGCGTACGGTTCGCCCAGCACTACCCCCATCTCCTCGAACGGATGATGCTCGTCGGGATGACCACCGTCATTCCGGCCGACTACGCGGCGGCCATGGAGCGTTGGGACGGCATGATCCGAATCGGTGAGACCGAGCCCATCGCCCGTGAGCTGGCCGACCGGTTCATGTCGCCCCCCGGCACCGGGCACGTACGCAAGAAGGCCGCCGTCGCCCGACTCGTCTACCAGCAGATCGCGGCGCAGAACCCCGAGCAGCTGCGTATGTCCGCGGAGCACAACTCCCGGCTGATGCGCCACGAGTGGTACCGCCCCGAACCGACCCCCGCCGTCCCCAGCCTGGTCGTCACCGGTGAGCACGACACCCTCACCACGCCCGCCATGGGCCGCACCATGGCCGCCTGCCTGCCGGCGGCCCGGTTCATGACGGTCGAGGAGACGGACCACCTCGCCCCGGTGGAACGCATCGCGGACTTCGCCGACCTCATGGCGCGCTTCTGCACCGACCGCCCGCTGGAGGGCCTGCCGTACGCCACCGAACCGGAGGAATTCGGCACGACGTCACCGCCGTGTTCCCGCTCCTGATTCGCCGACAGGTACAGTACGAAGATCGCGCAAGATGGATCAACTTGGATCAATGGGGGACCTCGTGGCGCTTTTCGGGAACGCACACACCATCAATCCGGCCACCGCCCAGCAGGACTACGCGCGGCTGCTGGGGCAGGGCGAACAGGTCCATGCCGCTTACCAGTTGATCCGGGACAGCATCCTCTTCACCGACCGGCGGCTGATCCTGGTCGACAAGCAGGGGATAACCGGCAAGAAGACCGAGTACCACTCGATTCCGTACCGGAGCATCACGCACTTCGCCGTGGAGACGGCCGGCACCTTCGATCTCGACGCCGAGCTGAAGATCTGGCTCTCCGGCGCCTCGGTGCCGATCCAGAAGACCTTCACCAAGGGCGTCGACATCTACGAAGTGCAGGCCATCCTCACGCAGTTCGCGGCCCGGTAGCAGGCGGGCGGGGGTTCTCTAGGGCGTGTTGCGAAAGTAGCGCCGTCCGTCCGGAGGGCGGGGCCGACGGCGTCTGGTGCGTGCGATCGCAAGGCGGAGGATCTCCCTCGTACTGGGCGTACTCGGGAGACTCCGACAACGCGGCGAGCGTGCGTGCCAGGCGTCGTCGGCCAGGCGGGACTTTCGCAACACGCCCTAGGGCGGGGGCGGTGGTGCCTTCGGGGTGATCAGCAGGGTGACCGTGCGGTTTCGGGGTGCGTTCGCGTCCGTCGCCGGGAAGGGGCCCTGCCGCTGGTCCGCGCTGACCAGCCGGAAGTCCGTCAGCCGCAGGTCGCTGTCCTGCGCCAGATACTGGGCGGCGACGCGGGCACGGTTCAGCGCGACCACGGAGCCGCCGCTCGGCGCCCCGCCCGGTACGGCGACCGAGTGCCCCACCACCGTGGTCTCCACCCCCGTCAGGTCGGCCAGCCTGCGGCCGATCTCCCTCAGCTCCTCGGCGCCCTCCGGGCTGATCACGGAGTCGTACGGGAACACCCCCGTACGGAACACCAGTTGGACGTCCCCGGCATGCCGCCGGATCTCCACACCCGGCATGTCCAGCCGCTTCGCGGCCTCGTCGAGCGTGCTGTCCCGGCGCTCGGCGTCGGCCGTACGGCCCCCTTCGATCGCCGACAGGCGCGCCTTCAGCTCGTCGGCACGGAGCGACTCCGCCCGCAGTCGCTCCGATCCGGTGTCCGCCTCGGCGACGGACCCCGATGCACCTCGGTCGGTGTTCGCGAGGAGCCAGCCGCCACCGCCGATCAGCGCGGCTCCGGCCAGTGCCGCGGCGATCACCGCGACCCGGCCGGTGTGGACGACCGGGCGGGCGTGCCGGCGGCCGGCGGCGATCTTCGCGAGGGTGCGGCGGCCCGCCGCCGCGTCCGGGTCGTCGGGCGCCAGCGTCTCCACGCGGGACCAGCACGCTTCCGCCTCGGGCAGCTCGCCACGCTGGGCATGCACCTTGGCACGCAGATTGAGGGCGGCCACCACCGTCGGCAGCTCCGTGTCCCGCTCGCCCGGCTCGCCCAGTTCACCCGGCTCACCCAGCTCGTCCAGCAGCCGTGCCGCCAGGTCGAGATCACCCGCGCGGGCCGCCGAGTGCGCCCGCTGGAGCGTCAGTTGGAGGCTCAGTGCCCGCGCCGAATCGGTCACATCGGTCATGTCGCTCACGCCCTGCCCAGCCAGACGACCTTGTCCTGCTCATCCTTCGGCAGCAGCCGGTACAGCCGCTGGTTCACGGCGTCCAGGCCCTGCCGGTCGTTCGCCGCGATGGCGCGCTGCCCCTCCTGGATGAGCGGCCCCGCCTGCCCGGACGACCGGAGCATCTCCTGGAGCGTGTAGAAGAGCTTCACCGACCAGTCCGGACTGCGCCGCTCAAGTTCGAACAGCAGCGACCCCGTCCGGTCGATGAGTCCCCGGACGGCGACCGAGTCCTGCGCGTTGATCGCCTCGTCGGACCGGCTCCGGATCGCCGCGAGTTCCTGCCGGTCGGCCGTGTCGCCGTACTGGCGCACGAGTTCGTCGGCCTCGGCGAGCGCGGCTCGCAGGTCCCGAACGAGACCGGGCAGTCCCACCGCGTCCGCGATGTCGTCCAACTCGGCCTGGAGGTCGCGCAGTCGCTCCTCCGCCGTGGCAGCGGCGCCGTTGTCCACGGCCGCCGCCTCCACCTGATCGCGGGCGGTGCTGACCGAACGCTCCTCGTCCAGCTTGGCCAGCCGCCGCTCGGCGTCCGCCGAGCCCGCGTCCGCCACGGACCCGCGCAGCACCCGCAGCCGCTCCTCCGCCTCGTCCAAGTCGCCGCGCAGCGCCTCGGGGTCCTTGGTCCGGATGTTGTCCAGGTCGATCTCGGCCTCGAACTGCGCCTGAACCAGCGGCACATCGGCGACCACCGTCACCATGCTGGACCTGTCGACCTCGACCGTCACCTCGACCTCGCTGCCCGCCGGCAGGTCGATCCGGATGTCACGCGGCCGGATCTCCAGCATGCCCACCGTGCGGTTGCGGTCGGCCCGGCTGCGTTCGCCGTGGATGACCGGGATCCGGATCGTCGCGTCGGCATCGGAGCGGTGCAGGGCCGCCGACGTACGGAACACCTCACGCACCGAGGTCGGCAGGGTGGCACCCTTGCGCAGCATCGGCGCGAAGACCTGCTCGGCGAGCTGGATGCCGAGCGAGTTCGCGAGCCGTACGCCGCCGAACTCCAGGTCCCGATGGGTGATCGACAGGGTGTTGGAGGTGAGTTCGCACCGGGCGCCCGACGGGTCGGTCAGCTCGACGAAGAACTTCGACGTGGTGTGCGGGTCGACGGCCACGTCGGTGACGAAGACGCCCTCCGCGTTCACCGCGATGGCGGCGGAGCGGAACGGCGGCTGGCCGTTGGGGTTGTTCAACGTGACTGTGTAGCCGGTCCAGTTCGTCTGCTCGCCGCGCAGGCGTCCGCCGACGGTGGGCTGAAGGGTGGTGACACTCGGCTCGTACGACAGTTCCACGGCGAACTGCCCCGCCGGGACCGGCGCCGACTTCGACTGCGGGATGCGGACCGTGCTGGCGAAGATCGCCGCGCCACGGGCGACGACCGTGGTCGGGTCGAGGCTGACGTCGAGTTCGATCCCGAGGCCGTGCCGCGGGTCGGCCAGCCGCTCGCGCAGGCCGGGCGAGAGCGTGACGCCGCCGACGAGCAGCAGCCGGTCGATGTCGTCCGGGCCGAGGGCCGCCTCGGCCAGCGCGTCGCGGCACAGGTTGATCGCCCGGACGTAGAACGGTTCGGCGACCGCGTCGAGTTCACCGCGGGTCAGAGTGTGCTCGAAGGTGACCGGGTTGCCGTCACCGTCGTTGAGGTCGACCAGCAGCTCCACCTGGTCGCGCCGGGAGAGGTGGATCTTCGCGTCCTCGGCCGCGCGCTTCAGCTTCGCGAAGTTCGCACGCCACTTGGGGTTGTCCCGGCGCAGCTCGGCCAGCCCGAGCTGCGAGACGGCCGCGGGCACCAGAAGCCGCTCGATCAGCGCCCAGTCGATCAGCTTTCCGCCGAGGTACGGATCTCCCGCGTGGTTGAGCACCCGCAGGTCGCCGTCGCGCTTGCTGACCAGCGCGGCGTCGAAGGTGCCGCCACCGAAGTCGAACACCATCCAGTACGCGCGGTCGGTGGCGTCCTGGAAGCCGTACGCGAAGGCCGCCGCCGTCGGCTCCTGCACCAGCGGGCACGCGGCGGTGAATCCGGCGAGCTGGGCGGCCTCGATGGTCGCCTTGTTCTGGTTCAGCGCGAAGGCCGCGGGGACGGTGATCACGGCCGATTCGGGCGAAGTGCCGCAGTGGTGTGTGGCGTCCGCGCGCAGCGACTTCAGCACCTCGGCGGAGAGTTGTGGGGGCGTGAAGGAGATTCCGGCGGTCTCGAAGGTCTTCCGCGAGTCGGCCAGACCCATCTCCAGCTTGAACTCGGCGGTGGCGTTGGCCGGGTCCTTCTCCACCCATTCGCGCGCCGTGCGTCCGACGTGGATCCTGCCCTCCTTGGGCATCCAGACCGCCGAAGGCGTGATGTCCCAGCCGTCGTTGTTCTTGATGACGGACACGCCTCCGCCCTCGACGACGGCGATGGCGCTGTTGGTCGTACCCAGGTCGATACCGAAGTCGACGGTGTCACGCATGATCGGTCCTCTCGTGGTGCGAGCTGGACGGTGCTTCTGAGACGGGGGAGGGTGCTGCGGCGGGGACCGGTGCCGGCGGTGGCTCCGGCGCGGGCGCGGACACCGGCACGGGCGGGCCCCCGACGATCACCTGGCCCATCTGGATCCGTCGGCCGTGCAGATAGATCGTCGGCCGGACGGTCTCGCGTACGGTGTCGGCCGCCAGCGACGGGTCCTCCTCGAAGGCCAGCGCCTCAAGCGAGCGGCCGGGGTGGTACGCGTCGCCCTCGTGTTCCTGTACGAGCAGACCCGCCTCGTCCAGAGCCTCGCGGCACGTACGCAGATAGCGGCCGGTCTGCCGGGAGCGCGCGGACGCCGCCTCACCCTGGCGGTTGAGCCTGCGCTGGGCACGCCACAGGTTGGTCGCGGCCTCGGCAAGCGCCTTTTCGTCGAGCGCCTTTTCGTCCGGCGCCTTCTCATCCGGCACAGCGTCGGCAGGCACAGCGTCGGCGGGCGGGGGCTGGGCTTCTTCGGCGTCGCCGCCCTCTCCCGCCGCCGCCACCGACGCGAGCAGCCGCTCCAACTCCTCGTGCGACAGTTCGTCCGAAGGCAGCGGCGCGATCCGGAAGGCGCGATGGTGCCGGCGCTGCTTGAGGTCTTCCCGCAGTCGTGACAGTCGCCCGCTCACATCATCACCCCCCGGCGCCACAGCGTGAGCTTGGACAGATGCAGGTCGCGCAGGTACGGCGACAAGTTGACGGCCTCCTCCATGAGGTCGGCGGCGCGGTCGAGTTCCCCCGGCGAGCGGGCCAGTGCGAGTGCTTCTTCGGCCAGCCGCCGCGCGCGTTGCGTGGGCGGCCTGTTGGTGTTGGGACGCTTGGTGGCGGCGGCCTTCGCCGGCTCCGGAGCGGTGCCCGAAGCCCCGGACCCGGAAGAGTCGGGCGCCCCACCCCCACTCGCGCCCGCCATGGACTCCGCGCGCTCGCGCAGCGCGTCCGCGAGGAACTGAGCCGTGGCCGGCCGGTTCTGCGGGTCGATTTCGAGCGTGGCGAGCACGATACGGTCCAGGTCCTCGTCGACCTCGTCGTTGTAGCTGCTGGGCGGGAGCAGCGACCGGTTGAACCGGCCGAAGGAGAACGACGAGAATTCCTCCCCGCCCTGGTGGAACGGAAAGCGGTTGGTCAGCAGCAGATACGCGATCACCCCCACCGACCACACATCGCTGGCGCACGAATAGCCCTGGTTGCGCATCACTTCGGGCGCCATGAAGGCGTACGTCCCCTGGGCGCTGGCCAGATGCGTGAACGGGTCGGCGCGTTTGGCCAGCCCGAAGTCGCTCACCCGCACGCGCATGCCCGTTCCGTCGTAGCCGACGAGGACGTTGGCCAGGGTCACGTCCCGGTGCACGATCGGCGGGTCCTGCTCGTGCGCCACCGCCAGACCGGCGGCGATCTGCGTCATCACCTCGGCGACCAGATCCCTGGGCACCATCGACTTGTGCGCGGCGGCCAGTCGTTCGAGGCTGCCGCCGGCGACGTACTCCATCGTGAAGAAGCCCCGTACCCCCTCCGGTGTGCGCACCGTGTTCGCGTCGAAGACCCGGACGATGTTCGGGTGCCCGAGAGTCGACAGCAGCCGGGCCTCGTCCAGCATCCGTACGGTCTCCTCCATGGAGGCGACCCGTTTGAACAGTTTCATCGCCTGCCAGCCCAGATACTCGTGGCGCACCCGGTGGACCTCGGCGAACGCGCCTTCGCCCAGCGGGCGGTCGATCACGAGGGTGTCGCTGACCCGGTCACCACTGACGAGCAGTGTCATCGCCGTTACGCCCCCTGTTCCCCCGTGGTCCCCGAACCGGCCCCGCCCGCCAGGACGTTGAGCCGGTACCCGATCCCCGTCACCGTCTCCAGGATCTTCGGATTCGACGGGTCCGTCTCCACGCACCGTCGCACGGCCCGTACGACGGTCGCGATGTCCGCCCTGTCGTACGAGCGGTGCGGCGCCCACTCCTCGTGCGCCCCCCACAACGCCGTGATCAGCTCGGCGTGTTCACAGGCCACGGCCGCGCCGCTGGTGCTGCGCCCGGCCATGTAGCGCAGCAACTGGTGCCCCTGCGGGCGCAGTCCGGTGATCAGCGTCTCCTCGCCGTCCACGTTGCGGTACGCCCTGGCGGCGACCCAGTCGTACCGCAGGCACGGTCCGGTGTGGCGTACGTCCGACGGCGAACCGAACGGCGCCGGCCGTGTGGTGTGCGGGTCCAGGAAGGTCAACTCCCAGTACACCGGCTCCCCTTCGGGGTCCATGTCGCCGAGGATCAGCACCGTGTCCCCGTGCTGGATGCGCTTGCGCGCCTGGAGGCGTTCTATGGCCTCGCCGTGTCTCAGCAGCGTCCCGTTGACGCTCGCGTTGTCCGTCACCGACCACATGCCGTCGGCGAAGTCGAGCGTGCAGTGCAGCCGGCCGACCCAGCGCTGCGGGTCCGGTCCGAGACCCACGTCCGGAGCCCGCTCGGGCACGGCCCGCCCGACGGTGACCGACACACCGCTCAACTCGAAAACGGACTGCGCGCCCTCCGGCGAACTCACGCGCAGAGCCGCTCCCTTGACCCCCGCCACCCGTCGCTCCTCCATGGTCATCATCGGTAGTCGTGCGTCCGGCAACTGTGTCATCGCCAGCCGCCGGTGAAGGTGTTGTCGGCCGCGTAGGACAGGGCGCACATCGCGTAGACCGGCCGGTCCTGACCGTCCCACCAGTCCTCGGCGGGGTAGGTGACGTGCAGGCGCAGGTCGCTGGTGAGCAGGCCCTGCGTCCGATCCTCGCACGCCGCCTTCGCCCGCGCGTAAACAGCTTTGTCACCTGGCCACTTGCTCGCGCCCGGGTCCTCGTAGAGGACGGGATAGCCCACGATCTCGGCCCAATGGGGCTCGTCGCACGGCACGATGGGCAGATCCGCCGTCGTGACGGTGAGGTCGGCCTTGCTCTCGACGCACGATCCCACCGGCGCGTTGTCCCATATGTTCGCCGCGAACGTGGCCATCGGCACGGAGGTGGCGAAGGCCGTGCTGTCCACGCTTATCCGGTCCGCCGCCCTCATGCTCTGGTTGTCCCGCCGGTGCGCCACGCACGTCGTGTACTCGTCGAGCGTCGGCCCCGACGGATCCCAGTTCTCCTCGGGCGGGGTCGAGTACTTGACCGTCATCACCGTGTCGTCGGGCCGGAATTCGGCGAGGGCGCGTTCGCACCGGAAGCGGGAGAGCGCCACCGCCTGGTCGATCCCCGGATACTGCGCCGTCAGGAACCTGGACTCCGTGTCCACCAGCGGTACGTACGCCACCACCTCGCCCCAGTGCGCGTCGTCGCACGGGACGACGTCCACCTCGCGTTCGCCGACCTCCCAGTCCGCCTCCTGCTCGATGCAACTGCCCACCGGGCTGTTGTCCGTGATCTCCGCCGCCGCCACGACGGCGACGCCGCTCGACGGCGCCGAGCCCGAGTCCCCGTCGTCGCCGTCGAAGAGCCCGGAAGCCCAGAAGGCGAAGAGGACTCCGAGGGCGAGGAGCACGGCCCAGGCCAGTGCCCGGACGCCGCCACCGCGGCGCGGCGTGTACGCACCGGGCTGCACCCGGAGACCGGCGAGCATCCGGTCGATCTCCTCGGACCCCGGTCCGCCGGCCAGCTGGCTCTTGACGCTCAGCAGCAGCGTCCGGGCCATGTGGATACGGCCGGCGGCGACCAGTTGGTCGACCTGCGTCCTGATCTGCGTGAACGTGGCCATCATGTCGCGCAGCCCGTCACGGTTCGTCTTGATCGTCTGCTGGGTGACCGGGTCCGTCGCCAGTTCGCCCGCCGTACGGAACCATTTCGACGCGTTCAGGTTCGCGGCCGGTCCGAGCCCGTCGATGGCGGCGGTGGCGCAGTTGTTGAGCAGCACCGCGATGTCGTTGCGGGCGCTCGCGGTGCGGCGGTGCCTGGCGTACGGGACCATCGCCTCCAGCCGGGCCAGTGCGGGCAGGGCGTGGTCGTACGTCTCGGCCGCGGCGCCGTCCCAGTTCCCCCCTTCCAACTGGGACGACGCCCGTTTAGCGGTCGCCCGCAGCGACTCGTAGTGCGGCCCGGCGGCGTCCTCCAGCTGGTCGTCGACCGTGCTGGTCGATACGAGGGGCCAGGCGCGCGCGTAGACGGCGAGCCGGGACCGGTCGGCGGGCGTCGACGCCGCCGCGGCCAGCTCGATGAGCGGTTTGACGAGGGTGGTCGGCAGCGTGTCCCGGAGCGTGTCGATCACGGACTCGTCGAGCTGCCGGTCGTCGAGTTCGGCGATACGGTGCCGTACGTGGTCCCAGAACACGGCGCGGCGGAGCACCTGGCCCCACAACCGCGAGGCGTCGGACCAGTGTTGGCTGGCCTCGGCGAGTGTTCGGCCGGAGGACGACAGGGCGTCGTTCTCGACCTCCAGGTCGAGCGCGGCGCTGTGGGCGCGTACGGCGGCGTCGTGGTCGTGGTGCAGGGTCGCGGGGCAGGCGCAGGTGCGTGTGCTCGTCCCGTTCTTGGAGTTGGCGTCCCCGTCGCCGTCCCAGAGCCAGAACAGTTCGTCGACCAGCCGGCGGCGCGGATCACCGAGTATGCGGTCGAAAGCGCCGCGGACGTCGTCCAGTCGGACGGGAAGCGAGTGCCCGAGGTCGACGTCGACGCCGAGTTCGAGGGCAGGTGTGATGCGCTGCTGCCGCTGCCGCACGGTCCGCCGGTCGGCGGTCGTGGTCAGGCCGGTGATACGGAACGAGTTCCGCCGGTACATCTGCGGACCTGCCGCCTCCAGCAGGCCCGTTGTCGTCTCGTCGATCACAGCACGCTCCGAATCGACCATGTCGAGGGGTGGTGGTTCTCCCTCTGGAAAGTATGGCGATCGGAGGTGCGGTGCTCCATGGCAACCGCATGGAATTCACATGGGCGGCGGCCCTGTTGGTCAGCCTGGTGGGCTTCTGCGTCAGTCGTCGTGCACGTGCGTGGACGATGTGTCCTCCGGCGGCACCGTACGCCCGCCGTCGCGCCCTGACGCGATCACCGCGATCAGCACACCGATGACGGCCACGGCCGCCACCCGGCCCGTCAGCCGCAGACTCCAGCCGGCCTTCGACCCGCGGTGCGCGCTCGGCGACGCGAGACGTTCCGAGCGGCGGCCGGGGCGGAGGAGACGCAGCAGGAAGAGTGCGGCGATGGGGAGTTGAAGGAGCCACACGGTGTTGCGGAAGGCCCCGTCGTACCAGACGTTCGTCCCGTACAGCAGGGTGTGCCAGACACTCAGCACGTATACGACGAGTACGAAGCGGTGCAGGACCCGCCAGGTCTTCGGGCCGATGCGGTGGCGTACGTAGAAGAGCAGGCCGAGCGGGATGGAGAGGTAGAGGGCCGCCTGGCCGATGGGCATGGCCCAGACGCCGGTGCCGGAGTTGTAGCCGCCGGGGATGAACGTCTCCAGGACGGCGCTGCCCAGCCGTGAGGGCCAGGAGTCGGTGTCCTGGTAGATCAGCTCGGCGGCGAACAGCAGCGCGTGGGCGACGATGAGCGCGATCGTGTTGAGGCTGGTGGTGCGGTGCAGACGTTCCAGACGGGGGCCGGAGAGCGGCAGGCGGGCGGGGCGCGGGCCGGAGAGCAGCAGGCCGATGATGACGGTGCCCCAGGCCCAGAGGAGCGCGGACCAGCCGAACGCCTGGCTGAGGTAGTACATCCAGAATTCGCTCGTGTCCGCCATGAACGGCATGACGGTGAGGGTGGACGACATCTCCGACTCGATGCGTATGTAGAGGACGACGAAGACGGCTGCCGTCACGACCAGGGCGACCAAGCCGTCGAGCCAGCTCGCGCGCAGGTCGGAGCGGAGGGTGACGCGCGGCGTGGTCGTCGCCCGAGTTGAGGCCGGAGTCGAAGCCGGGGTGGCTGCCGGGGTGGCCGCCGGGGGCGAGGCCGGAGTCTTCTCTGCGTCGGGCGTCACGGGCTCTGGGGGCGGATTCATCGGGCGGTCTCCGGTTCCGTCATCTTCCGTCGTACGGATTGGTGCGCGGTCGTACTGTTGGAGGTGTCGGTGGGCGGGTGCGAGAAGTTCCCGAGGCCGTGATGTGAGCTGGATCACACCAAATCCTTGTCCTCGCATAGCGCCTGAACATCCGATGTATGCCCATCAGGTGGCCTTTCCCGACCGCCGTGTCACGCTGGCACCATGACGGCCATGGGTGCCGGACCCGCACTCCGCCTCGCACGCACCGCGGTCTTCGCCGCCGTGTGTGTCTTGGTGTCCGGGCTCGGCCACGCCCTGTCGTCCGGCGGCCCGCTGCCGCCGCGCGTACTCGCCCTCGCCTTCCTGCCGGTGTGCTGTGCGGGCTGGTTGCTGGCCCGGAGGGAACGCGGCGGCGCCGTGATCGTCGCCGCGAGCGCCGCCGGACAACTGCTGCTGCACGCCGCGTTCAGCGGCCTGCATCCCCGTCCGGCCGGCGGCCACGGCGAACACGGCGGCAGCCACGAAGGCGGCCGGGGCGGTGGCGAGATGCCGCACGAGGTCTTCGGTGAACTCCTCAGCCTGAACGGTGTGTCCGGGCTGCTCGCCGATTCCGGTCTCACCTCCGGCATGCTCGGCGCCCACCTGCTCGCCGGCCTCGTGTGCGGCTGGTGGCTGTGGCGCGGCGACCGCGCGTTCGTACGGCTGATGGGCACTCTCGGGCTGTTCGCGTACGAGCGGCTCCGCTTCGCCCATGCGGTACTGAGCGGCGGAGGGGCGGCGCACCTCCCCGTACTCACGCCACCTGTCGCATACCGGCCGATCCGGCCGCCGGCCCAACTCCCGGCCCTGCACGTCGTGTCACGGCGCGGGCCGCCACTCCTTCCGTCCTGAGCGCTTCTCCGCTCCACCACTCCACCGCTCTGATTCCACGGGCCAAGGCGCCCGGACGCGAAGGACGTTTTGTGATACCTGCTGCCCGGCACACACCCGTGCCCACACGCATACCCCCCACCCGCATACATCCGACCATCGGCGGGCTCGCACCCGCCGACAATCCCGCCAGTCACGACGCGGCCACCGCCTCCGCCGCCGCCGACTCCGAGATCACGGCGTGGGCCCTGGCCGCCGGCCTCGGTGACCGGCGGGCGGCCGAACTCTTCGTACGCGCCACGTACGACGACGTAAGACGCTTCGTCGTGCACCTCAGCTCCGACGTGCCCGGCGCCGACGATCTCACCCAGGAGACCTATCTGCGGGCGCTGGCGAGCCTCGCGCGGTTCGCGGGGCGTTCCTGCGCGCGCGTGTGGCTCCTGGCGATCGCGCGACGCGTGGTCGTGGACCGTTACCGGCGTGCGGCCGTACGGCCCCGGATCGCCGACACCACGGACTGGGTGACCGTGGCGGACCGCGCCCAGCCGCGGCATCTGCCGGGCTTCGAGGAGTCGGTGGCGCTCGCGGACGCGCTGGCCTCGATGGATCCGGGGCGCCGTCAGGCGTTCGTGCTCACCCGGCTCCTGGGGCTCTCGTACGCGGAGGCCGCCGACGCGCTGGGCTGCCCGGTCGGCACGATCCGCTCGCGCGTCGCACGCGCGCGGCGGGATCTCGCGGCGGTGTGGTCGTGGGACGACGAGGGGCGTCGGGAAGGACGAGGGGCGGAGAGCGCGGAGAGGGCGGTGATGGTCATGCGTGTGTGACGTGTGACGCAGCCGTCGTCGCGACTCGGCGACTCAGCGACTCTTCGGCTCAGCGCGGGTGGCGGGCCTCGACCGGCTCGCCGCCCGCGCGGGGGCCCCGGCCGCCACGCACGCCACCAGCAGCACGGGCAGCACCACCGCCTGCGCGCTGACCACCAGCCAGAACACCGGTACCGCCGAGGCCCGTTCGGCCACCCCGTACAGCTGTCCGCCGACCACAGCCGCCGCGAACGCGCCGAGCCCCGCCGCCAGCCGCTGTCTGCCGAAGACCGTCGCGGACGGCGCGGTCGAGCGTTCGAGCGCTTCCAGGTCGTTCTTCAGGAAGAGGACGATCTCGCCGAGGCAGAGCAGCACCGCGCCGACCGCGATCCCCGCCCGGCCGCCGAGCGCGAGCACGGCCGTACCGGCGGCCATCGCGCCGAAACCGATCCGCAGCGCGGCGGCGTACGGGAGCGCGGCCAGCCTTCGCGCGAGGAGCGGCTGGGCGCCGACGAGGAGGATCGCGTAGCCCATGAGGACGGCGCCGTAGAAGGCGGTTGAGGTGCGCGGAACGGCGTAGAGGGCGAGGTAGTGCTGGAAGAACATGAAGACGTAGACGGCGAGGACGGTGAACGCGAAGGGTGGGAGCGGGAGTTGACGACGGCCGAGGGCCGGTTCCGCTTCCTCCTCTGCTGCTCGTGCCGACACGCCCTCCTCGGCCGGTGC
The DNA here is from genome assembly GCF_044458565.1 of Streptomyces sp. NPDC050433. Taxonomy (NCBI): domain Bacteria; kingdom Bacillati; phylum Actinomycetota; class Actinomycetes; order Kitasatosporales; family Streptomycetaceae; genus Streptomyces; species Streptomyces sp. NPDC050433. Next base: position 102,450 of record NZ_JBITIB010000019.1, read on the forward strand.
CGTCCCGTCCGCCACCGACGGCAGCAGCAGATGTCCCGCCCCCACCAGCGCGAACAACACCGCCACCCCCGTGAACAGCCCGGCCGGTGACGTCAGTACGAAGGGCGCCGCGGCCGGCGGCCCGAGCGCGATGCCCGCGTTGAAGGCGGAACCGCTCGCCGCCAGCAGCCCCGGCCGCCGCTCCCGCCCGCAACCGGCCACCAGATAGGCCTTGTTGGCGGGCAGGTACAGCGCGGCTCCGCACGACACCAGGAACAGCGCGGCCACCGCGACGACCGGCCGCGTCAGGCCGGGCAGGAAGGCGGCGAAGCCCGCCGTACGTACGGCGAGCGCCACCAGCATCGTGGCCCGCAGCCCGATCCTGGCCGCCAGCGCCGCCCCGACGACACCGCCCGAGAACTGCACCAGCGACGCGACGGCCAGTACGGCGCCCACCACCCCGAGGCCGAGCCCGAAGCGGTCGTGGAGCAGGACCGACATGTACGGGAGTACGGCGAAGCTGCCGAGGGTGATGAGGAACGAGGCACCGAGGAGGAAGAGTTGAGCCCTCGTCAGGGCGGAGACGACGTGCTCGTTCCCCCTCACATACCCTCGGCCGTCTTCATCACCGGCCGCACGGTCGTCGCCGCGCTCCACGCCCGGTGCTGCGCCAACTCCGCCGTCGTCGCCTCCGCGAGCACCATGCCGGTGCAGCCGCGCTGGTCGCCCACGTGCTCCACGGCGTCGCCCGGTGCCCGCACCGGGTACCAACTCACCGCGCCGGGAAAGGCGTTCAGGCCGTCCAGCCCGGCCCACCCGGCCAGGACGCCCGGCTCGTCCGCGTACACGAGGACGAACGCGACGGCCGGCCCGGTCGGTCGCAGCGGCGCGTCGAGCAGGCGTGGGCGCCGGCCCAGCGTGACGTCGACCAGGGCCTCGTAGACGTTGACGTCGAGCGTGCGGCACATGGCCTCGGCGACCAGGGCGCCGCCGATCCTGCGGTTGATCTCCACCAGCTCCGGTCCGCGCGAGGTGAGGACGAACTCGACGTGTGCGAAGCCCTGATCGTGCCCGGCCGCCGCGAGCACGTCGCCGACCCACCGTTCGATCGCGGTCAGTTCGCCGGCGGGCAGGGCCACCGGGAAGGCCGCGGCCTCCTCGCGTACGGCGGGACGGCGCGAGGTCTGCCGGCTCAGCACACCCAGCAGCCGCGTGTGCCCCTCCCAGCTCAGGGTCTCGGCGCTGTAGAGCGGCCCGGCGAGGAAGGGCTCGGCGAACAGCGGCCCGTTCAGCCCGCCCGGCGCGCGCCCGCGCTCCTCGGCCTCCGCCAGCGCCACCTCAAGCGCCTCCTCGTCGTGCACGATCCACACGTCCCGCGACGACGTCCCGGCGGACACCTTCAGCACGGCGGGCAGCCCGACGCCCTCGCGCACCGACTCGACGCTCGCCGACCGGGGTTCGACCGCCACAGCCGTCCCGGCGCTCAACCCCGCCCGGTGCAGCGTCTGCCGTACGCGCGCCTTGTCACGAAGAAGTCTTACGGCCTCCGGATCGGGACCCGGTAGTCCGAGTTCCTGTGCGAGGTCGGCCGCGGGCGCGCTCCAGGTGTCCGTCGTGTTGATCAGCCCGGCGAGGCCGGGGATGTTCGCGAGGGCGCGGCGTACGGCGTCCGGGTCGAAGGTGTCGACGTCGATGACGTCCACGCCGCCCTCCGTCGCCAACTCGTGCCGGTACACGCTCCGGTCGCCGGTCAGCAGCACGAACCGGTGCCCGGCGGCGCGGGCGGCCCGTGCCGTACGACCGAGGCCGAAGGAGAGTGCTTCCAGGGCGACGATGGTCATCGGCCCGCCTCGCTCTCGGACGTGACGACCGCGGCGGGCGGTGCCGGCCGACCGGCCCACTCCATCACGGCCCAGGGCGGGCGCAGTTCGGCGAGTTCGTCGATCCGTTCCGGCCGCAGCGCGCTCGGGTCCGACGCCTCGGCGTGCCGGGCGAAAACCCGCTCGGCGTAACGGTGTCCGGTGTCCGCGCCGAGGACGAGATGCGTACGGTGCGGATCACGCGCCGCCTCCCAGGCCGCGACGAGATGCGCGGCGCCGGTGGACAGCCCCGCGAACACCGCGTGCTGCCGCAGCAGGCCGACGGCACCGGCCATGGCGTGCCGGAAGTCGAGCCAGTGCACGGTGTCGTACAGCTCGTGGCGCACATTCCCGAAGGGAATGGAGCTGCCGATCCCGGCGATGATCGCGTCCGGGTCGCTGAAGCCCTCACTGCCGAACGTCACACTGCCGAAGGGCTGGATGCCCACGAGCCGTACCGTGCGGCCGTCCGCGCGCAGCGCCCGCGTGAGTCCGCCCGTGGAGGCGCCGGTGCCGACGGTGCCGACCACGGTCAGGTCCGCGCCGGGCAGCGCGGCGGCGGTCAGGGCGGCCAGCTCGCGGTAGCCGGTGTGGTGCACGCCGTCGTGGTACTGCCGCATCCAGTGGAAGTCCGGCCGGGAGGACAGGAGTTGGCGCACATGCCGGACGCGCCGCTCCTGGTCCAGCCGCAGGCTCTGCGAGGGCGGCATCTGGTCGACGGTGGCGCCCAGGACCTCCAACTGGGCGCGCATCGTGGCGTCCACGGTGGTGGAGGCCACGATGTGGCAGCGCAGGCCGTAGCGGTGGCAGGCCATCGCGAGCGCGAGTGCGTAGATGCCGCTCGAACTGTCGACGAGGGTCTGGCCGGGCACGACCCGGCCGCGTTCGAGCAGCGCGCGTACGGCGCCGAGCGCCGCGTACACCTTCATGGTCTCGAAGCGGGCCAGCACGACGTTCCCGGAGAGCCGGAGGAAGGCCGGGGCTTTCATGGCGTCGGTGATGTGGTCGTGCACGGGGACCGAGAGTCGGGGGGTGGCGGGGCTGAGCTGGGGCATGACGTACGGGCCCTCCAGGGCTGGGGGAGCGTGGCGTACGGACATCGGGGGTGGGCGCGGACATGGGGCGGGGCGGGCCGCGTCCTGCGTGGAGGGCGTACGGAGGCGTCACTTCGTACGGAGGCGTCACTTCTTCACGCCCCGGACGATCAGCCGGCGCGAACTCTGGTCGTACGGGCCGCCGTCGAAGTCCCCGAAGCACTCGACGTCGGCGAACCCGGCGGCCACGAACAGGTCGTGCAGCTCGGCGGCGCTGTAGAGGAACGACCTGATGGACGCGGTGCGGGCGGTCTCGCCGCGGACGAGCGTCCAGTCCGTACGAAGCCTGCGCCAGCTGTCCAGGACGGTGTCGCGCTGCACGACGTACGAGCCGTCCGGCAGATCCACAGCCTGTGGACGGCCGATCCAGCCCGCCAGCACCTCCTTGCCCATGACGTCGACCAGCAGCCGGCCGCCGGGGGCGAGGCTTCGCCACGCGTTGCGCAGCACCTGGACGTTGTCGTCCGCGTCCTCGAAGTAGCCGAAGGAGGTGAAGACGTTGAGGATCACGTCGTAGGCCTCGGGGGCGGTGTACGTGAGCATGTCCTCACGGACGAGCGTGACGCCTGCCGCGCCCGCCTCCCGGCAGGCGGCCTCCGCGCGCTCCAGCATGGCCGGGCTCAGATCGACGCCGGTCACCCGGTGGCCGCGTGCGGCGAGGGGGACGAGGAAGAGGCCGGGGCCGCAGCAGAGGTCCAGGACCCGCGAGCCGGGCGGGAAGTCCAGCAGCGGGGCGGTCCTGACCAGTTCGGCGACGGTCTCGGCGCGGGCGCCGGAGAACATGGCGGGGGCGAAGTCGACCCACAGGCTGTCGTCGTCGTACCAGTCGTCGTCAGTCGCCACATCGGCCTCCGCGTGTCCTCGTTCGTGGTGTCTTCGTTCGTGGTGTCTTCGTGCTTCCCGTCCACGTCCTCATGAGTTGTCGCGGCGTGACGGGCCCGAGTTCCCGGAGCGCGTGAATTGGCGAGAGGTGGCCACGACGGTCGGCGTGGGAACCCTGCGGCTCGCGCCCGCCGTTCACGGGTGGACAGAGAGGAGATGCGCGGATGCTCGACTTGATCTCCGGCGGGAATGTGTCGCTGCCCGGCGGCACGCTCGCGATCCGGGTGCCGGGGCCCTTCGACCTGTCCGTGCTGATCACCGGCGAGGACGGAAAGGTCTCCGGCGACGGCGACTTCGTCTTCTACAACCAGCCGTCGGCACCCGGCGCGCGTCTGCGGGCCGACACGGTCACGGTGGACGTGGGGCGGCTGCGCGCCGGGGCGAGCCGGATCACGGTGGTGGTGAGCGCCGCCGACCCGGCCGTACCGCTCACCCGACTGCCCGCGCCGATGCTGTCGGTGACGGGTAGTGCCGGGCTGGGTGTTGCCCGGTTCACACCACCACGCCCGACGTCGCAGGAGAGCGTGCTGCTGCTCGCGGAGATCTACCGCCGGCGCGGCGGCTGGAAGTTGCGGGCCCTGGGCCAGGGTTACGCGGACGGGCTGGCCGGGTTGGCGCGCGACTTCGGCATCGAGGTGGCCGAGGACAGCCCTGCCGAGGGTGGCTTCACCGCGCTGGTCAACGCCGAGCGTTCACGGTCAGGCGCACCGCCCGTCACATCCGACGCCCGTCTCGCGGCGGCGGCGCGGGCGCACTGCACGGGCATGGCGGCCGAGGGCCGGCTCGGCGCGGGCGGCTCGGGGGTCTCGGGATTTTCGGGGGGCTCCCTATACCAGCGGGTCACGGCCCAGGGTTACGCGTATCTGACCGTCGCCGAGCAGCTGGTCTCCGGCCCCCGCACGGAGGCCGGCTTCCTGGCGTACTGCCTCACCGACACCCGCATGGCCCGCACGGTGCGCGACCCCGCCCTCTCGGAGGTGGGCGTCGCCCACGCCCCGGCCCCCGACGGCGACATCTTCTGGACGGCGGTGTGGGCCCGCCCGCTGACCCCGCACGGCCTGGCGGCCGTCACGTCCGACGTGGTCGCGCTCACGAACGCGGAGCGCGGGGCGGCCGGCCTGCGCCCCCTGTCCGGCGACCCCCGCCTGACGACGGCGGCACAGGCGCACAGCGACGAGATGGTCGCGCGAGGCTTCTACTCCCACACGAGCCCCGACGGCCGACAGCCCTGGGACCGGGCCGCCGCGGCAGGCTGCGGACACCGGGGCATCGGGGAGAACATCGCGTGCGGCCAGCGATCCGCCGCCGAGGTGGTCCGTGGCTGGATGGACAGCCCCGGACACCGCGCCAACATCCTCAAGCCGGATTTCACCCACATAGGCATCGGCTTGCGCGGCGGAGGCGAGATGGGCACGTACTGGACGCAACTCTTCGGCATGTCGGGTTAGCACGGACCAAGGCCGCGAACACCTGAACTCAACTCGGCCTCTTCCAGGACCTCTTGTGGTTGTTCGCGGCCGGTGCAAGAGTTGGTGGGAAGAGCGGGGGCGCCGGATGGACTCGTTATCTTCAGAGGGCAGGCCGGAAGATGGCTGTGGTCCTGGGCTGCCGGTGGAGTTGAAGGGGGATTTTGCTCGCCTCGGCTTCGACGGGAAGCGTTGCGTCATCAAGTATTCGGGACAAACCCGCTGGTCGTTGCTGCGTGCTCTGAGCGGCCGCCTGATTCCAATTCAGGTGATTGCGGACGCTGTGCTCAGTCCTCCGCGAAGCGATACGACGTGGGGCGCGCTGCGGATCATTCCGCGTTCCGGTATGGACGCTGTGGCTGAGGCGCTCGGGGATCAGCTGCCAGAGTCAGAGGATCCCTATCTGATCCGGTTCCACGGCAGTCGGCTTCCGGAGGCCGAGTACGTGCACCGTGTATTGCTGCAGGCCATCCATACTGCTGCCTCTCCCAGCGGCTCCGGGCCGCAGGTGCCTGTGCCTTCTCCGCCGCAGCTGTTACGGGGGATTCGCAGTCGGGCGGAGTTCGATGGCCGTGTCATCAGGCTCAGCGGTGGCGCGCACCACGGTATTGACGGGTCCCCACGCGTCATTCCGCTCGCCGCCCTCGACGGCATCACTTATGTCCATCGCCCCTCTCCTACTCTGCGCTTCCATCTCCCTGGCGACGGGGCCTCGGAGACTGAACCGCTCAACGATCCGGACACGCTGATCCTCAACGCTTTGCGGGAGGGCGCCAATGTGCTGTTCGCGGCCCGGCTGCTGGAGGCTCACGCAGCGACGGCTGCGGCCCGGTCGCGGGTGACGGTACGGACGGAGCACGTCGCTGACGACCACACCGCGTTCGCCGCTCGCGCCGAGCTGGGAAAAGATGAAGGGGCGGGATCGGTCCGTGTCCGGACACCGCCCGACTCCCCGCGTGTGCGGGAGATCGAGCACCTCCAGGTCGATCATTCCGTCGGTATCAGTCAAGTCCGGGCGGTGGAGGACGCACTGCTGCACGCCGTGCTCCGCTGGGGCTACGCGTCGGGGGCCACATGTCTGAGGCGTGGAGCGACCGCCAGGTCCGGGAGGCGGGAGCTTTACCGGCGTCACGGTTTCAGTGAGAAAACCACCCCAAAACAGCCAGAATGCGCCCCGCAGCCCCACCTTGTCCTTGCCCCCTACGTCTCTCGCCGGGAGCATGACGTGCTAGGGGCACTGGACGACGTGTCACCGCGGCGGCGCAGAGCGGCGGGATGCGGTTCCTGGATACTCGCCTGTTTCGTCTTCTTCTCGCTGCTTCTCGTTGCCGGCGCCTATGGGCTAGCCGCGTGGCCGCGCGTCGCGGGCGTGCCTGTGGGATTCCTCGCCGTCGCCTTACCCAGCACATTGGTTGTATGGCCGCTGGTTCGTGCAGCACTGCGCGCGCGTCTGCTGAAGCAGGCGAAAGACGCACGGGCCGTCATGCTGGCGGACCCCCGCCCGCCGATTCTCTATCTGCGGTCGTTCAAGAACGACAAGCAGGCCAGGAGGCCTTCCAGGCCCGGCTCTTTGGTCACCGAGGAAGAGGCGGTCTCCACAGCCATGGCGGGCATCGGGCCGTTCATCTGCCTGGACAAAGAAATCGAGACCTTGGGAGCGGCGAAGGCCAGGGTCAAGGACGAGGACTGGCGCCCTGCGGTGATCACACTGATGTCCAGCTGCCGGCTCACCATGATGCGTTGCGGTGAGGGCGAGTCGCTGTTCTGGGAACTTCAGCAGGCGGTGAGTCTGTTGCGGCCGGAACAGTTCGTTATCCTGGTGCCCAGGAATCGCGGCCTGTATGAGACCTTCCAGAAGCGGGCTGCCCAGATTATGCCCCATCCGCTTCCTGAACTCCCCGTCCCCCGCCAGGCGCGCCAACGGCTCGTGGCCGCTATCCGCTTCTCAGAAGGCTGGCGCCCGCAGGTCATCTGGCTGCGGATGCCTTTCGTGCTGCGTTTCTTCTCTCTGGAGTCATGCCTTGTATTCCGACTTCTGCCGCATTTACGGGAGTTCAACCATGGGCGGACGGTCTTCTGGACACGCCGTGCGCTGTTCTTCTTAGCGACGACGGCCGCCCTCTATTTCCTCATCGGCCGTGGCCTGCCTCTCCTTGAGGCTCTGACCCGCGTATCGACGATACCCGGATTGAATTTCCCGACCACTCCGTCCCCTCCTCCTCCTTTCCCAACCGACCTTCCTCTCATCAACGGCTGACAGCGACCGTGCCGACCATCATTCTCCTCGGACCCGTGGCTCCAGAGACCGCCTCCGTCCCCGCGCTGCCAGGGGTTCGGGCTCTCGCGGTGGGCAGGCCAGGGCGCTTCGAGACAGATGGCCGGTCGGGAAGGCGTCGTACGGCTGGAAGGCCAGGGCGCGCCACGATCAGGGCGTCGGATGTTGTGATCACCATCTGTGGGGAGCACACGGTTGTTCGCTGTCGGAGTGGCCATCGCTCGAGATCGCCCGCAAGACGCTTGTTGGAGGGAACTGGTGACGACGACTCCGCCTGAGCCGAACGAGCGGCCGGAGGTACTTGAGCTCTACAAACTCGCCGTGGAGATGGCCGACCGGGTCTCGGCGCGTCGAGGGACTGCTAACGCTTTCTTCCTGTCCGTACAGTCCGCACTGGTCACGCTGGTCGGATTCGGAACCCCCAAGCTCTCGGAGTCCCCCTGGTGGGTACCCCTCGCAGTGGCAATGGCCGGCGTCACACTGTCCGCCACGTGGTGGATGCAGCTTCGCAGCTACCGGGACCTCAACACCGCAAAGTTCACAGTCATCAACAAGCTCGAGGACCGCCTCCCGGTCAAGATCTTCGCTGACGAATGGGAGGTCTTGAAGAGAGACCCGATTCCCGGGTGGCGCAAGCGCTACGCGGAGCTGGGCACCTCCGAGCGCCTCGTGCCCCTCGTGTTCGCCCTGGCGCACCTGATCCTGTTTGCGGGCACACTGTCCGAGTGACCTACCTTGATCCCCTTGCCGACCTGATCCGGTCCTGCCTCCCTTCAAGCGCAGAGCCTCCTGCGAATTCTGACGATCTGTTCCGAATCTATGCTGTGCTGCTGCAAGCCAAAGGGGAGCAGGTCACCGACGAAGACGTCCACAATGCCTGGTCCGCATGGATGCAGTCGGTGAACAGCGCTCACCATGCACTCGTCCCGTTCCACGATCTCGACCGGAAAACACGCGCCTTCGACGCCCCCTATGCCGAGGCTATCCGCGCAGCAGCTCGGCAGGCGGAACACAGAGCGGAGTAGCCGGAGGCACACTCGGAAGGACTCTGGCGATGGGTTCCGTCTTCTCTGCTGGCCAGGCTGGACGGTGCGGTCATTTTCGGCGCAGCCCCCAGCGCGAGTTCTTGCGCCCTCGTCGTCTCAGCGTCTGCTGGGAGAGGGCGCTGCCAAGCAGGGGCTGCCGGGGTGAAGTAAGGGGCGTGGACACCGTCGGCGGGCCAGGCACGGTTGACGCACTCTTTTGGGGAAGCGCCGCTAACGGCGCGATCACAGGTTCCAACTGCCGTCGCACTGCACGCCGTACGGTCCAGGCGTGCCGAAGAGGAGGAACCTGAACCCTTAACCGGAGTAGGCACGGCTTCCACTGCTGATCGAAAGTAACGAACGCTCTGACTGGCAACTCCCAGTCTCGCTTCGATGCGGTGTGAATCACGGGGCAGTCCGGCAAGGCGGGGAGGGGAGCCCATGTGCTTCCTCCTTCCTCGGCCTTCCGGGCGGCGTACTTCTGGGCGGCGGCCGAGCGGAACTCGTTGTAGTCGGCGACATTGCAGCAGACCATGAGCACCAGCCGCTCCGGCGGGATGGTGCGCAGCGCCTCCGCGTACTCCCACACTGTGCCCGGACCTGGTGCAACGGACATCAGTACCACGTGAGCATCCTGGATCAGTTGGCTCACAGTGTTCTGCCAGTCTTCGAGGGGGAGGTATCCCCGCTCTGCACCGAGCAGCGGCAGCCGTTCGCCGGGTTGACCGACGGCTACGACCCTGCCGCAGTCAGCGAACTGTCCGGTGAGGAACTCCTCCGTAGTGAGCCCCGGGAGCTCGAAGGGCGAACGCGACCAGGATCCGGGGGCCTCTGGTGGGGCTGCGGCCATTTGGGAATCGAGCCCGAAGGGCCGCAGGTAGAGAACGTAACGCTCGCCCTTCAGCTGATCAAAGGAGGTGACCGTCCGGGTTCTGTGCTGTTTTCCCCGCACCAGGAGCCCGCGAGCGGCATAGAAGACGAGCCATCCGCTCGTGACGATCCCGACCACCATCAGGAGACGCAGTCCCAGAGGGATTCTCCCGGTCTCTGGGCTCGGGTCGACTACGAAAACCCGCAGCAAGGCGCCACCTGCCCCCGCGCCCAAGGCGAACCCCCCGAGACGCAGGGTTCGGCCCACGACGGTCAGCCCGTGGCCCGCGACGCGTCTCTGTCCAGGAGTCGGGGTCGTTCTGAACCGTTGCTGCGGCCCACCCATGTCGCTCCTCTCGCTGCGAACGCGACGCCGGGTGCTTGTTAGCGCCCCGGTAGCGGCACAGCAGGGTCAGCGTGACTCAACTGGCTGTCGAACAAGCAGAGTACGGCTCGCGCCAAGCCCATACGAGCCGCGACCGCAGGTTCACCGAGGCGAGCGGCGGCGGCTCGCCACAGGCTGCCGCAAGCAAAGCGCGGCAAGCTTCACCGAGGATAAACTCCCGCAGCCGGCTGAGCTGCGGCTGGTGCGGTACGGCCGGTCAGCGGATGGCGTTCGATGCAAAGCGCAGGAGGCCACGCGGCGGGTAGCCCAGCCGCGGTACCGCAGGCCAGGCCTGCCTGCGGTACGCACCGCCCGCCCTTGGCGGGTCAAGGTCGCGGTGCCGTTGACGGCGCTGGCCTGGGAGCTTTCTTCGCAAGCGTCTGGAATGATCGGTACCGCTCTTTGAGGATTCGACGTTGGTGGTCACGTGGCTGCTGTTCGAGTTCTTCGTCGATGGAACCAGCAACTCGCGCTTCACCTAGCGGTTGAAGTAGCGCAGACTTACCTCTTCTCGGTCTTTGCTAACCTGTTCCGTGGACACATCATTTCCTCATGGACAACGAAATAGGGAACAAGCAACCAGCGCGCCGGCAGGCGCAACACCCTGCGGCCGGACTGGGGATGCGCATCTTCGGGCTGGTCATGCAGGCATCAGGTTGCCTCCTGATTCTCGTCGGGGCAAGCCGATTACGCGTGACGGGAGTGGTGTTGAGCTCGCCGTACCGCGGCCAGCCGGCATGGCAGACGCTCCTGATCACGGTCGGGACGATCTGTGCTGGAGGCGCCGCGCTTTACGCCGGCAGACGATTATCACGTCACGGGCGTCGACACATTACGCGCGTGTTCCACTCGCCCCTCAAGCTGGGGCCAGAGCCCTTCGTCCTCTTCCTCCGCCCTTTCGCTGAGGATCGCAAGACGTTCCAGGCGGGAACGGCATTCGTCGGGCGGAGCTCGGCACTGAGTATGTTCATGGGCTTGGGCCTCGAGAACCCGAGCTCGCGAACCGTTGAGGAATGGATTAGCCGGACCTTCCAACGGTTCGCCAAGTTACTTGCGGTCGGTCAGCCGGGCGAGAAACTCCCCCTACCTGGTGCTGACAAGCTCTACCTGCCCCTTGATGCCTGGCAGCCCGTCGTCAGCGAACTCATCCGTCGTGCCCGTCTGGTCGTCCTCGTCGCTACTCCCGGGCCAGGAACCCTGTGGGAGTTCACCGAGGCCGTACGCCTTCTCCCGCCAGCCCGCCTGGTCCTGCTCGTACTGGCAGAGGCCGCACCGCCCAACGGGTCTAGCACATACGACCGCTTCCGGCAGGCTGTTCCGGAAGCCTTCGCCACAAGGGATCCGCGACTGCAGCCGCCCCGTCTCCCCGACTGCCCCCCTCTCCAACACCCGGACCGCCTAACGTGGGAGCCGGCAGTGCGGGGAATTGTCCACTTCGATGCCGCCTGGACTCCGGAATTTCTCCGTCTGGATCCGACGGCCTTGCGGGCGCTCACCCACCTCGGAAAGGTAAGAAAGCTAGCCCGCACACAACTTGAACCCCTCTTGGTGCGTCTGCAACGCACGCTGCCCTGAGCTGGCCTCTACACGGCGCCATGCCAGGCACTCACGTTTGCGGTCAGTCGCTCGGCAAGAGCCGAGATATCGGTGAAGGCTCTTCCATCCTCGGAGTGCGACACGGCGTCAACAGGCCCCCGGACCAACGCCCCCACTCCGGCAGTCGCCCAACGAGCTCATTCATGGTTGGCGTTGGCGTGTGCGTGATCGACGTGCTCGTGGACGAGGCCGGAGCGGATGATGCCTTGCCAGCGGCGGTACGGGACGTTTCCACCGGCCGCCCGTCGATGTACTGAAAGGGCACGAAGGGCGTGTGCGCGGCGTCGTCTGGTCTCCCGACGCCCAGTTCATCGCCACCGGCTCCGACGACCGCACCGTACGTATCTGGTCCGCCCAACCCGACTTCGAACAGCTGGAAGCCCATGCGCGAGGACGTGTCTTCCGGACCCTGAGCGATAGCGAAAGGCACCGTCATAGGTTGGCGCCCCCAGCCCAGCCGCATAGTCAAGTTGTCCTCGCCAACTGACTCGACTGCAAGTCAGGAGTGTCCCGCCACGCGTCGTACAGGCGTAGCGGCAGGATCCTCCTGTGCGTACGGACTACGCCGCGTCCGGACTGAAGACGGTCCCTCGTCGCTTACCGGTCGATTCAGAGGCTGCGGTATACATCCCGGCGGTTGCCGACGGTCATGACCCACACGATCAGTTGCCCGTCCTCGACGGTGTAGACGACGCGATAGTCCCCGACCCTCAGCCGCCAGCGGGCGTTGTGCCCCTGAAGGGCCTTGATGTCGAGGGCCGCCGTGTCTCCCGCGTCCATCGACTTCTGGAGCTCGGTGAGACGGTGGAGAATCCGTATAGCGTCGAGGCGGGGAATTTTGAGCATGTCCTTTTGGGCGTGCGGGGTGAACCTCGTGACGTACCCCACGCGATCAGGCCTTGTGGGTACGGAGCTGGGCGGCCATCTCTTCGAGCGAGATCGACCCTTCCACACCTTCGGATTCCGCCTCGTCAGCGAGGCGGTTGAGCCAGGCCTCCTCCGCCCGCTCCGCCAGATCGCGCAGGCGCTGGTACTCCTCGATGTCGATCACGACGGCTTCCTGCTTGCCGCGCCGCGTGATGATCGTCGGGGTGTCCTCCCGTCGGGCACGGTCTACTACGTCAGCAAGGTGGCTTCTGACATCTGCCATGGATTCGATCACTGGCTCACTCATAGCGCCAACGTAACAGATGTACATCCACTACGCCTGTCACATTCGGGGGAGCTACAAGCTCGGCGGCCCGGCCGACCCGTGTCAAAGACTCGGGCGGACGAGTCGCCGACGCGATCCTCTACCCGGCCACGGAGTCGGGCCGGAAGATCCGCGGACTTCAGGCGTAGTCCGAGCGCAGGACGGGGGGCGCCGCAACTGTTGCCATCGCTCCATCCAACGCGCGCCCCCCGTCCGAGAGAGAGGGGATCGCGACCTGCGACGGGGAGGCCCAGCTGTCCCTGCGAGTGCGCGGCCGGTTTCTCCGGGACCTGGGGCGATATGAAAAGGTGCGCGGGACACCTATTGGCAGCCGGGCCCTTCGGACGGAGGCCAGGCTCGCCAGGACGCACCACGGGGGATTCCATGCGCAGGACGACCGCCACGCTGTGCCTCGCCACAGCTCTGCTCCTCGCCGGCGGTACGACCGGCTGTTCCGGCGATGGGGAGGAACCGGAGCTGGCCGTCGGGACCTCGGTGACGCGGGAGTTGGAGGGTGGGGGCAAGGCCGCCTACACGCTCAAGAGCGTGGTCGATCCGGCCGAGATGAAGCCCGGTGAGCTGACGCCGCTCCATGAGGGGAAGTCCTGGGCCGCGTTGGAGTTGAGCTTCGAGAATGTCGGGTCCAAGGACATCGAGGAGCGGCCCCTGTACCGGACACGCGTCGGGCCGCGGGAAGGTGAAAGGCCGTTCGGTACGAACGCCACCCTCTTCGAGCCTGTCCAGGGGCCCGCGCTGCCGGAGGTCGTACGGCTCAAGCCCGGTGAGAGCGTCGAGGGATTCCTCGTCATGGAGGTCGGGACGCCGGGGCCCGTGGTCGGCACGGTGACGTATTCGCCCGGCCGCAGCGGGGACATCGTCTGGAAGGTCGACTGACCACCCCGGGCTCCGTCACCGATCGCGCTCGGCGACCAACTCTTTCAGATCCGCGTCCGCAAACCCGTAGCCCCCGAGGGATGCCACCGCATCGCGGTCGGGATGGAGGGCACCGGAGCCTACGGCGCCGAACTCGCCCGGTTCTGGACCACGAACGGGCCTGCGGTGTGCCGCCCTGCACCGTGTCGCCGGTCAGTCGCCGGCCGTCAGCGCCTCGCGCGCGGTGGTGAGGATCTCTTCGGAGAGCGGGGAGCCCTTGGTGGCCCGGGACAGGACGAGTGCGCCGACCATGGTGCACAGCCGGGTGATGCCGTCCTGGTCCTTGCTGGAGAGCCAGTGGGCGAATTCACCCACCCCCTGGGTGTAGACGCGGCGAGCCTCGCTGTCTCCGCCGTCGCGGGTCATGTCGGTGGCGAGTGCGGCGGCGGGGCACCCGTCTGCGGCGCTGTCTCGGTGCTCGGCGGAGAGGTAGGTGTCGATCAGCGCCCGCTGGGCGGCGTCGCGCTGTCCGGCGTGCTGATCGAACCCGTCCTTGTGGTGCTGGGCGAGTTCGCCGAACGCGTGGGCGGTGGCTTCGTCGATGAGCGCCTCCTTGGAGGCGAACTGCTTGTAGAAGCCGCCGTGGGTCAGGCCGGCCGCATTCATGAGGTCGGCCACGCTGACGTGGGTGCCCTGTTCCCGAATGAGCCGGGAGGCGGTCTCCACGACCCGTCGGCGGTTGTCCTGTGCTTGTGCCTGCGATACGCGGCCCATCGGTCACCCTCCCATTTGGATGTCGAGTCGAATCTATTCTAGACTCGACTTAGATGTTGAACGCAATCTATTGCGGCCGGGCAACTGCCGCCCGCACCGTTGGGAGTTTCCATGGAGCTGAAGAACGCGGTCGCGCTGGTCACCGGCGGCAACCGGGGGCTCGGGCGGCATCTGGCCGCCCAGCTCGTGGAGCGGGGGGCCAAGGTGTACGCGGCGGCCCGCCGCCCCGAGGCGGTGGACATCCCGGGCACCGTCCCGCTGCGGCTGGACGTGACGGACGCGGAGTCGATCCGGGCGGCGGCCCTTACCGCCGCGGACGCGACGCTGCTGGTCAACAACGCCGGCATCTCCACCGGCACGCCGCTGGTCGCGGGCAGCCCGGACGCGGTGCGCCTGGAAATGGAGGTGAACTTTTTCGGCCCGCTCGCCGTGACGCGGGCTTTCGCCCCGGTCATCGAGTCCAACGGCGGCGGCAGTGTGCTCAACGTGCTGTCGGTCCTGTCGTGGCTGCACCCGGCCGGCCTCGGGGCCTACGCCGCGGCGAAGGCCGCGGCATGGGCGCTGACCGGCGCGACCCGGGAGGAACTGGCGCCCCGCGGCATCACCGTGACGGCGCTGCACGTCGGATACATGGACACCGACATGGCCGCCGATGTGCCCGCCGGCCAGAAGGCCGACCCCGCCGAGGTCGCCGCCCAGGCCCTGTCCGCCATCGAGATGGGCCTGCCCGAGATCCTCGCCGACGAGATCACCCGGCATGTGAAGCGGAGCCTGGCCACATCGCCGAACGCGGCATGAAGCGGTCCGCCCATCGGTGTGGTGTCCAGAATCAGCAGCAAAAACCAGAAAATATCTCGTACCGGAGCAAATACGGAGCGAGCGGAGAATCCCGTCCCTGTACGGACGAGACACGGAGACGGCGATGAAGACCTATCTGATCGAGAAGTACGGTGACCAGTCGGCGGTGCGCGCCGCCGAGACGCCCGACCCGCAGGTGGGCGCCGACGACGTCCTGGTCCGGATCCACGCGGCGAGTGTCAACCCGCTGGACCTCAAACTCCGCGACGGCGCCTTCAAGGCGATCCTGCCGTACCGTCTCCCGCTCATCCTGGGCAACGACTTCGCCGGGGAGGTCGTCCAGGCAGGACCGGCCGTCACACGGTTCACGGTGGGCGACGAGGTCTACGCGCGGCCCGACAAGGACCGCATCGGCACGTTCGCCGAACTCATCGCCGTCCACCAGGACGACGTGGCGCTCAAACCGGCCGGGCTCACCATGGAGGAGGCCGCGTCGCTTCCTCTGGTCGCCCTGGCCTCGTGGCAGGCACTGGTCGACCGGGCACAGGTGCGGCCAGGTCAGAAGGTCCTGATCCACGCGGGCGCCGGCGGCTTCGGCACCATCGCCGTCCAGCTGGCTAAGGAGCTGGGCGCGTACGTGGCCACCACCGCGAGCACGGCCAAGGTCGACCTGGTGAAGGGGCTCGGCGCGGACGTCGTCGTCGACTACACGAAGCAGGCTTTCGAAACAGTCCTGGACGGCTACGACGTCGTGGTGGACACCCTCGGCGGCGAGACGCTCGCGAAGTCCCTCCAGGTACTCAAGCCCGGCGGAAAGGTCATCGGCATCGCGGGCCCTCCCGACGCGGCCTTCGCCCGCGAGCTGGGCGCCAACGTGTTCCTCCGGCTGGCGATGAGCGCGCTGAGCTTCCGCACCCGGCTCCGCGCCAAGCGCCGCCACGTGACGTACTCGTTCCTGTTCATGAAGGCCGACGGCGACCAGTTGCGCGATCTCACCATGCTCGTCGACGCCGGGAAGATCCGTCCCGTCGTGGACCGGGTCTTTCCGTTCGATCAGACCCGGGAGGCCATGGAGTACGTCGAGAAGGGCCGCGCGAAGGCCGGCAAGGTCGTCATCGCGATGACGTGAGGGCAGGCCCTCGCCGTACGACCGGTGAACAACGCAGAAACCACATGATCTCAAGGCAAATAATCGCAATCCAACGACACAAGGAGCATGTGATGGCGACAACCCGGCCGGTGGCACTCGTGACAGGAGCGTCATCGGGCATCGGCAAGTCAACGGCCGGCGCCCTCGTGGCAGCGGGTTTCGAGGTGATCGGCACCGGCCGGAAGACCTCGGGACTCACCCCGCCCGCCGGTGTGACGTATCTCGACCTCGACGTGGCCAGTGACGACTCCGCCGCCGCCGTGGTCGAGCAGGTGATCGAACGGTTCGGGCGGATCGACGTCCTCGTCAACAACGCCGGTATCGGCTCGGCCGGTGCCGTCGAGGAGAACTCCGTCGCCCAGGCCCAGAGCATCTTCAACATCAACGTCTTCGGCGTCATCCGCATGACCAAGGCCGTCCTGCCGCACATGCGCGCTCAGGGAGGCGGACGCGTCATCAACATCTCGTCCGTCCTCGGGATCATGCCCCAGCCCTTCATGGCCCTCTACGTGGCGGCGAAGCACGCGATCGAGGGTTACTCCGAGTCCTTGGACCACGAGGTCCGCGAGCACGGCATCCGGGTTCTCCTCGTCCAGCCCGCCTACACCAAGACCGCCTTCGATGCCAACGCCGCGCAGCCCGACACCCCGCTGCCTCTGTACGCGGAGCGGCGGCGCGTCTTCGACGAGGTCCTCGCATCGGCGATGAAGAAGGGCGACGACCCCGCCGTCGTCGCCAAGGTGATCGTCACAGCAGCCACCGCCCCGAAGCCGAAACTGCGCTACACCGCCGGCCCTCTCGCCTCACGCGTCAGCACAGCGCGCCGCCTCGTCCCCGCACGTCTCTTCGACAAGCAGATCCGCAAACTCAACCGGCTGCCCGGCTGACGCCGTCCCGTAGTTGCGTGGCCTTGGGCACGGGCACATCCCTCCAGGTCGACCTTACGGTTCCGTGACATACCGTCCCGGCTCCCAACCTCTGCGTGATCACGCGCCTAGCGTGGTCGTCATGCGTGTACTTGTCACCGGCGGAGCCGGGTTCATCGGGTCGGAGGTCGCCGGCGTCCTTCTCGCCCGCGGCCACGAAGTGGTCGTCTACGACGCGTTGCTGCCCTCCGCGCACGGCGGGGCCCCGGCCCGGCCGATGCGGGAGGGGGAGCGGCTGGTCGTCGGGGACGTGCGGGATCGGGACGCGCTCGGGGCGGCGCTCTGTGGCGTGGGGGCCGTCTGCCATCAGGCCGCCATGGTCGGGCTCGGCAAGGACTTCGCCGACGCGCCCGCGTACGTGGGGTGCAACGACCTCGGTACGGCGGTGCTGCTCGCCGCCATGGCCGACGCGGGGGTGCGCACGCTGGTGCTCGCCGGGTCGATGGTCGTGTACGGCGAGGGGCGCTACGACTGCCCGCGCCACGGCGTGGTCCGGCCGGGGCCGCGCGCCGCCGCCGATCTGGACGCCGGGCAGTTCGAGCCCAACTGCCCAGTCTGCGGCGCCGAGTTGACGCCCGGCCTGGTGGCGGAGGACGCACCCACCGATCCCCGCAACGTGTACGCCGCGACCAAGCTCACCCAGGAGCACCTGGCCTCGTCCTGGGCACGGGCCACGGGCGGGCGCGCCGTGTCCCTGAGGTATCACAACGTCTACGGGCCGGGCATGCCCCGCGACACCCCGTACGCGGGGGTCGCCTCCTTCTTCCGGTCCGCCCTGGCGCGCGGCGAGGCCCCCCGGGTGTACGAAGACGGCTGCCAGCGGCGGGACTTCGTACACGTACGGGACGTGGCCGCCGCCAACATGGCCGCCCTCGACGCGGTGTGCTCGCCGGGGCCCGCCGGCTTCGCCGCGTACAACACCGGCAGCGGCGAGCCGCACACCATCGGCGAGATGGCCGCCGCGCTGGCGGCGGCGCACGGTGGGCCCGCGCCCGTCGTCACCGGTGAGTACCGCCTCGGCGACGTACGCCATGTCACCGCCGACTCACAGGCGTTGCGCGACGAGTTGGGCTGGAAGCCGGAGGTGAGGTTCGCCGAGGGGATGGCGGAGTTCGCGACGGCGCCGCTACGGGAGCCCGGCCGCGTACTCGGCCAGCCTCGCCTGTAGCTCCGGGTACGGCGTCGCCTCGGGTACGGTGCCGGTGCCCCGTACCCCCTCCGCGACCGCGACCGCCGCGTGGATCGCGGCGCGGTACGACAGGGAGCCCGTGCTCACGCGGCGTACACCCAGCTCCGCCAGTTCGGCGGGCGAAAGGCCGGGGATCGCGAGGACGTTGAGGGGTACGGGGATGGCCGCCGCCAGTTCGCGCAGCAGGGCGTGGTCCAGGGCGCCGGGGACGAACACGCCCTCCGCGCCCGCCTCCACGTAGCGCGCGGCGCGGTCCAGTGTCGCGGCGACGGTGGCGTCCTGGTCGAGCCAGTACGTGTCGACGCGCGCGTTGATGAACACCTCCGGGCAGCGCCGCTTCACCGCCGCCACCTTCTCGGCGTACGCGGCGGGGTCGATCAGCGTCTCGGCGGTGCTGTCCTCGATGTTGACGCCTGTCACGTCGACCGCAGCGAGGGCGGATACGTACGCGGCGACCTCGTCCGGGTCGTCCGAGTAACCGTCCTCGATGTCCACGCTGACATGCACCGGCAGCGGCGCCAGCGCGCGGGCGAGGGCCAGATTCGCGTCGCGCGTCGACCGGCCGCCGTCCGGGCGGCCGAGCACCGAGGCGACCCCGAAGCTGGTCGTGCCGACCGCCTCGAACCCGGCGGCGGCGAAGGCGAGGGCCGAGGGGACGTCCCAGGCGTTGGGGAGGACCAGGGGGCCGTCCTGGTCGTGCAGTTCGCGGAAGGTGGGGGAAGCCGGTTTCGTCATGCCCGAACCGTACGGAGCGCGGTGCCGCCCGGTGCCGTGTACGCGCCGGGGATCAGGCCGCCGCCGGGAGCGTCACCTCGAAGCAGCAGCCGCCCGTGACGTTGCGGACCGCCGCCCGGCCCGCGTGGGCTTCCACGATGCCCCGTACGATCGCCAGCCCGAGGCCCGCCCCGGCCGGGGGCGTACGCGCGTCGCTGCCGCGCCAGCCCGTGTCGAACACGCGCGGCAGGTCCTCCTCCGGGATTCCGCCGCAGCCGTCCGTCACCGAGAGCACCACCCCGCTCTCGCAGTGGTGCGCGGTGACGGCGACCGTGCCGTCGGGCGGGGTCCGGCGGATGGCGTTGACCAGCAGATTGCCGAGGACGCGGCTCATCTCCTTGCTGTCGACCTCCACCGGTACGGCGTCGATACGGTCCCCGACGAGCCGTACGCCCAGCTCGCGCGCCAGCGGGTCGGCGCCGGCGAGGGCGTCGCCGACCAGGTCGTAGACGGAGATGCGGGTGGGGGTCAGGGTGAGTGATCCCGCGTGGATCCGGGAGAGTTCGAAGAGGTCGCCGACCATGCCGTTCATGCGCTCGACCTCGGTACGTATCTGGCGCAGGTAGCGCGGGGAGTCGGCGGCCATGCCGTCCTCCAGCGCCTCCGACATGGCGCGGAGCCCGGCGAGGGGTGTCCGCAGATCGTGCGAGATCCACGCGACGAGTTCGCGCCGCGAGGTCTCCAGCGCGCGCTCGCGCTCGCGCGAACTGTCGAGCTTGGCGCTCGTGGCGGCCAACTCGCGGGTCAGCGCGGCCAGTTCGGCGGTCGCGGGCGCAACGGGCGCGGCGAAGACGCCGCCGTCGCCGAACGACCGGGCGGCCAGGGTCAGGTCCCTGCTTCGGGCGACCATCCACCGCCCGAGGAGGACGGCGGTGAGGAGGGAGACGACGGCGGCCATCGCGACGACGGTCGTGACGACGGTCAGGTCGTGCGGCGACAGGAACATCGCCCAGGCCACGGCGAGTGTCCCGGCGAGCATGGCGGTCACGGCGACGGCGGCGACGACGGTCACGGACACGACGAGCGACCGATGCCGGAAGATCCGGAGGGCGAGGGCCCCGAGCGCCCCGGCGACGGCGGCACCGAGAAACGCGATGAGGGCGATGAGCAGCATGTCGTTCATGACCGGGAGGGTCCTTGAGGGGTGGTGGGTTCGGTGAGGCCGCTGGGGGCGGTGCGTTCGGTGAGACCGCCGGGGCCGTCTGGCCCGGCGGCCGGAGCCTCCGTACGCGAGCCGTCCGCCGCCGCCAAGCGGTAACCCACCCCCCACACCGTCTGGATCAACCGTGGGCGGGCCGGGTCGGGTTCGATTTTGGCGCGGAGGCGGCGGACGTGGACCGTGACCGTTGACAGGTCGCCGAAGTCCCAGCCCCAGACCTCCCTCATCAGCTCCTCGCGCGAGAACGCCCGCCCCGGATGCCGCAGAAAGAACGCCAGCAGGTCGAACTCCCGCAGTGTCAGCGCCAGTTCGGACCCCTCGCGGGTGGCGATACGGGCCACCGGGTCCAGCGTGAGGGTGGCCGTACGCAGCACGTTCGCGGCCGGCGACGAATCCGGCGCCGGCACCGGCAGCCGTGCGCGGCGCAGCACCGACTCCACCCGCAGCACCAACTCCCGTGGGCTGAACGGCTTTGTGACGTAGTCGTCCGCTCCCGTCTCCAGGCCCAGCACGCGGTCCTCCTCGTCCCCGCGCGCCGTCAGCATGATCACCGGTACCGGGCCGCCCTGTTCGCGCATCCGGCGGCAGATCTCGAAGCCGTCCATGCCGGGCAGCATCAGGTCCAGTACGACCAAGTCCGGGCGCCGGCACGCGAAGTGGGCGAGCGCGGACGGGCCGTCGGCGGCGCGTGCGACGTCGTGGCCGGCCCGGTCGAGGTAGCCGGCGACGACCTCGGCCACCGTCGGGTCGTCGTCCACCACCAGCACGTGCGCGGGCCCGCCGTCTCCAGGGGGATTGCTCTGCATACGTCCACCTTCGCACTCCACCGCCCGCGAAGGTCCCGGCGAGCGCCCGCAACCGTCGAACGTCCGTGTTTCGTAAGGACCAGAAGTCCGGTATGCGGCTTTATGGTCCGTAGGGTAAGTACCGTGACCCTCTTCGCTGATCTCACCGCCGACGTCGTCCTTCCCTGCCTCGACGAGGCAGCCGCACTGCCCTGGGTGCTGGAACACATCCCCGTCGGCTGGCGCGCGATCGTCGTCGACAACGGCTCCATCGACGGCTCGGCGGACGTCGCACGCTCGCTCGGCGCGACCGTCGTGCACGAACCGCGGCGCGGGTTCGGTGCCGCCTGCCACGCCGGACTCCTCGCCGCCGAGTCCGAGTACGTGTGCTTCTGCGACTGCGACGGTTCCCTCGACCCCGGTCTCCTCCCCTACCTCGTGCGCCAAGTCGCCCTCGGGCGCACCGACTTGATGCTCGGCCGTCGCCGCCCGCAGGGCCGCGGCGCCTGGCCCGCGCACGCCCGTGCCGGAAATTTCGCCCTCTCCCGGATGCTGCGCCGCCGTACCGGCGTACGGCTCCACGACCTCGGCCCCCTGCGCGCCGCCCGCCGCGCGGACCTGCTCGCGCTCGGCCTCACCGACCGGCGCAGCGGCTACCCGCTGGAGATGGTCGTGCGCGCGTCCGACGCCGGGCTGACGGTCACCGAGACCGACGTGCCCTACCTGCCGCGTACCGGGAAGTCCAAGGTCACCGGCACCTGGCTGGGCACCTGGCACGCCGTGCGCGACATGCGCGCCGTACTGAGTCAGCCGACAGCGGCACTCGTGCCCACGGAGGCCGCCAAGTGACCTCCCCCACCACCCTCCTCGTCATCGCCAAGGCCCCCGTCCCCGGCCGCGTCAAGACCCGTCTCACCCCGCCCTTCAGCGCCACCGAGGCCGCCCTCCTCGCCGAGGCCGCCCTCGTCGACACCCTGCGCACCGTCCTCGCCCTCCCCGCCCGCCGCCGCGTCCTCGTCCTCGAAGGCCGCCCGGGACCCTGGCTGCCGCCGGGCATCGACGTGGTCCCGCAGTGCGCGGGCGGGCTGGACGAGCGGCTGGCCGCCGCCTTCGCCGGGTGTACGGGGCCGACGCTCCTCGTCGGCATGGACACCCCGCAGATCACGCCCGCGCAGATGGCCCCCGCCCTCCTCGGCCCCGTCGGCGGCTGCGACGCCTGGTTCGGGCCCGCCGACGACGGCGGCTTCTGGGCGCTCGGTCTCGCCGCGCCCGAGTGCGCGCCGCCGGATCTCATTCGCGGGGTGCCCATGTCCGTACCGGAGACCGGCGCCGTACAGCGCCGCCGTCTCGTCGACGCCGGGCTGACCGTCCACGATCTGCCACCCCTGCGCGACGTGGATTCGGCGGCCGACGCCGAGTACGTCGCCTCGCTCGCCCCGCACGGACGGTTCGCCGCCACCTTCCGCCGGCTGACCCCGGTGGGCGCCCGGTGACGACGGAGACCAGGGAGACCAGTGAGACCGTCGAGACCGCCGCCTGGAGCGATGATCCGTACGCCGACGCGCTCCGCGCCGGCCACGGCCCGCTCTTCCTGCGCCGTACGGACGGCTGGCTGCTGCCCCTCGACGTCGAACGCTGGTGCGCGCGCGCCGACGCCGCCGACCTCTCCGCCCTGCGCCGCTGCGAGGGCGCCGTCCTGGACATCGGCTGCGGCCCCGGCCGCTTCGTCGCCGCGCTCGCGGCCCGTGGCCGGCGGGCCCTGGGCGTCGACGTCAGCGCGGCGGCCGTCGAGCGCACGCTGCGCCTCGGCGGCTCCGCCCTGCGGCGCTCCGTCTTCGATCCCCTTCCCGGCGAGGGGCGTTGGGGCACCGTCCTGCTCGTGGACGGCAACATCGGCATCGGCGGCGATCCGGGCGGTCTGCTCATCCGGGCCGGCGGGCTGCTGACGCACGGCGGGCTGATCATCGCCGAGACCGCGCCCGTGGACATCGACGAGCGCGTACGCGTACGGGTGGACGACGGGCGCCGCCCCGCACCCGGCGGCGCGGCGGGTTCACACTTCCCCTGGGCCCGGCTGGGCACCCCGGCCCTGCTCCGGTACGGGCGGGCCCTCGGCTGGCACCCCGTCGATCAGTGGGAGGCGGAGGGCCGGCCCTTCGTGGCCCTGCGCCGCAGCACCGCCCGCGTGACCAGACAGAGCGCCGAGCACACGAACAACGCGGCCGTCACCAGCAGCCAGCGCGCCAGGAACCCGTCCGGCGACAGCGCGCTGTACGGCTCGTAGCGCCTCACCTGCCCCGTGATCAGCGGGAACCACACCAGCAGGAGCAGCAATGACAAGAAGGCCGGTACGCGTACGAAGTTGACGAGCCGGCGCCGGGGTCCCAGTGCGGCGGCCACCGTACGGTCGGCGGCCGTGTAGAGCGGCAGCAGGACGAGATCGTGCACGAGCGCGGCGCCGACGAACCACACCACGATCAGGAACGTCTCGCCGTTCAGCAGCCGTACACCCACGTAGCCCGCGAACGCGAGCGTGGCGAGCAGCAGCACGACCTGGAACGGACTGCCCAGCAGGGCCCGGTACTCGCGGGCGAGATCTCCGCGATTCCGCAAGCTCATCAGACCGCTCCGAACGTCAGCTTGGTGACCCACTTGGTGTTCAGTACGCCGGGCGCGGCAGGGACGATGATCCGCGCCGGGAAGCCGTGATCGAGCGACAGGTCCTCGCCGTTGACCCTCAGCGCCAGCAGCGAGCGGCCGTCGCGCACCTGGTTGTCGCGCAGGGCGCCGGACCGGAAAGCGCCCCTGGGCTGAAGGGACTCCACGAACACCCCCGGTGGGCTGTCACCCGGAAACCCGGCGAGCGCGGCGAGGTCCCGCAGGCGTACGCCGCGCCAGGACTGGTTCGACGTCGACCAGCCCTCCACGCACGCGATCGGCAGCTCGGAGGTGTGCTGGGCCATGGCGAGGAGTTGTGCGCGCGAGAGCAGGATCTCCCCGGCGGGACCGTTGAGGGCCAGCCGCCACCGGTCCGTCGTGTCGGCGGCCCTGACCCCGACGGACGCGGCGGTCTTGTTGATCTGGAACCCGTTCGGCCCGCCGCCCGGATCCTCCCAGCCGTGCGGGGCGAGCAGCGCGGTACGGCGCAGCGGCTGGTCGAAGCTCCGGCCCGCCGTCGTGAGCAGCATGAACAGCGAACCCGCGCCGACCACCGCGAAGGCGCCGCGCCGCGTGACGGTCGGCGCGGCGGGCGCGCGGGACACCAGATCGTCGTCGGCGGGACCACCGGGAGCGCGGTACGCGCCCGCTCCCCCACCCGGCGGGGGCCCCGACCGCAGCTCGCCACTACGGATCGCCCGCAGCGCCTTCGGCAGCTTCAGCGCCGCATGCGCCACGAACGCCCCGAAGAACACCCACGCCCCGTAGAAGTGCAGTACGTAGAAGGACCCCGGAAAGATGTAGTCCAACTGGATGTTGAGCACCCCGGTGATGATCTCGAACAGCACCCCGCCCACCAGCAGCAGCAGCGAGATCCGCTCCAGCGCGTGCGCCAGCGACTTCACCGGCGGCAGCGTGAACAGTCTCGGGATCACCGACCAGAGCTTCGCCAGCACCACCGGGATCAGCGCGATGCCGACGGTGACATGGAATCCCTGGTTGAGGCGGTAGAGCCAGTACGGGTCCGTCGGCCAGTCGAAGAGGTAGAAGCCCAGCCATCCCCGGTCCGGCGTCTTGTCGTTGACGGGCGCGAGATCCGGGTTGTACGCCGCGTACGACAGCAGGCCCGTCACGAACACCAGCGTCAGCCCGACCAGCAGGACCAGACCCAGCACCCCGGTGAACCGGACGCCGCGCACCGGACTGCGCCAGAAGCCGGGGTCCGACGGCAGCGGAGGCAGTTTCGAGAGTCTTGACCGCACGGGGGGCTGTTCCATACGGCGACCGTAAGCCCGTGCACCCGCCCGCGAGGTGGTACGACTTCTGACGAAATGGTGACGTGGCCCCGCCACACCACCGCAACGGCTCACCCGCTGCATAACGTGCCGGGGTGAAGACCGACGAACGCGGACATCTGCCGGCGGACACGCACCCCCACGCGGGCGCGGCCCGCCCATCCCATCGCCCCCACCGCCGGGATCTCGCCGCCGCCGCGGTCGGCGTCGCGCTCGTCACCGCCGCCGTGTTCGTGGGCCGGGCGATCCAGCACGCCGACGGCAGCCTCCGGGTCAACTGGCCACCGCTGCTCGGCACCTGGGACCCGCGCGTCGGGCCGGGCACCCCCGCCGCCCTCGCCGTCGCCGTCCTGATCATCGCGTACGGCCCCGGCCTCGCCGCCCGGCTGCCATGGCGGGCGCTCCTCCTCACCACCTGGGCCGCCGCGCTGGCGTGGACGTTCTCGCTGGCGCTCATCGACGGCTGGCACTGGGGCGTGGCGCGCCGGCTCACCACCAAGAACGAATACCTCACCGTCATCGACCGCTTCACCGACATCGGCGCGACGCTGCGCGGCTTCTCCGAGCACATCGTGATCGGCCCGCCCGGCAACTGGCCCGCACACGTCGCGGGCCATCCGCCGGGCGCCACCCTCACCTTCGTCTGGCTCGACCGCATCGGCCTCGGCGGCGGCTCATGGGCGGGTGTCTGGTGCATCGTGCTCGGCGGTTCGGCCGTGGCCGCCGTACTCGTCACGGTGCGCGCGCTGACCGACGAGGGGACGGCGCGCCGCGCGGCACCGTTCCTGGCACTGGCCCCCGCCGCCGTCTGGATGGGCACATCGGCCGACGGCTACTTCGCGGGCGTCGCCGCCTGGTCGCTCGCCCTGCTCGCGCTCGCCGCGACTCGTACGACGCGCTTCCCCGCCGCCGCGGCGCTGGGTGCCGGGCTGCTGTACGGGTTCACCTGCTACCTCTCGTACGGCCTCACGCTCATGGCGGTGCCCGGCCTGGGGGTCCTCGTGCTGGCCCGCACCGCGCGCCCATTGCCCCTGGTCCTGCTCGGCACGGCGGTGGTGCCGGTGGCTTTCACGCTCGCCGGGTTCAACTGGTGGGAGGCGTACCAGGAGTTGGTCGTGCGCTACTACCAGGGCGCGGGCGGGCTGCGCCCGTACTCGTACTGGATCTGGGCGAACCTCGCCGCCACCACCCTGGCGGTCGGCCTCGCGACGGTGGCCGGTCTCGGCCGGGTGCTGGCGCTGACGCCCCGCGCCGTACGAGAACTCCGCCCCGCCCGCACACCCTCCGCGCCAACCCCCGTGCTGCGCCTCGCCGTTCTCGTCCTGGCGGCGCTGCTCGCGATCCTGGCCGCCGATCTGTCCGGGATGAGCAAGGCGGAGACGGAGCGCATCTGGCTGCCGTTCATGCTGTGGCTGATCCCCGCCACCGCCCTGCTGCCCGGCCGGAGGCGGGGATGGCTGGCCGGTCAGGCGGCCGTCGCGCTGCTCATCAACCACCTTGTCTTCACCGGCTGGTGAGGCCGCGCCCAGGATGCGTCCCAGATGCGTCAGGTGGAGGCGACCGTCGTCACCATCGTCACCACGACGATCGTCGTCAGCGCGTCCTCCGCCGCCTTGATCGCCTGCCGCACCGCGGGCGCCGCCCACTCGCTGTGCGCGATCCGCTCCATGTTCTCCTTGGCCGTCGCCAACTCCGGCTTGGCGTACAGCAGTCCCTGGAGCTTCGCCCCGTGCAGCAGCGCCACCAGACTCGCCGTGCGCTCGTCCGGGGTCACCCCCCGCATCACGACCTCGTCGAGCCTCAGCCGCAGCGCCGCCTCCACCGAACCGTCGGCCTCCGGGTAGCGGGTCACGGGGAAGAGGCCGAGCACCTTCTTCTTCTGCTCCCGGACGAGCCCCTTCGCCACAAGGCTCTTGGTCGTCCCGGCCACCGCGCCGCGCTTCAGGTGCTCGATCCACTCCTTCGTCTTGCGCGCCCGGCGCTTCTTCTCCCCGCCGGCGATGTCGGCGAGCGCCGCGTCGAGGGTGGGATCATCCAGGGGCGCCGCGTCGCGGACGGTCACCTCGTCCCCGTCGACCTCGATCCGGCCCGCCAGCGCCAGCTCGACCAGTGACGCCGCGGCGATGGCGTAGGCGACGTTCGCCGACTCCTTCTCGGCCCCGGACTCGTCGTCCAGCGACAGGAGAAGCAACTGCTCGCCCAGGGTGGTCTCGGCCGGGGTGTTCGTGGGGTGGTCCATGACGCTTGTCTCTCCTCGAACGGTGGGGGGTATTCGCACGTCTTCCCCTAGGGACGCGTGAAGAACGCGAACGGCTCCCGAAGCCCTGTCGGTCTGGTTTTTCTGAGCTGGGGGCCAGACAGGATTTCTTGGATCTCGAAGGGGCGGCATGTGCGGGCCCTGTGACTGGACCGTGATGTCCGGGAGTTGTTGGCCCGGCATCGCCGAGGTTAGGTTTGCCTTAGTTTCGTCCGGGCAGACTCCGGGCTGCCGTCAGGGAGGCCTCCGCACGTGTCCACACACCTCACTCGCCGTATCAGCGTGGCCGCCACGGTCACGGCGCTCGCCGTCTCGCTCGCCGCGTGCGGTGGCGGCGACAGCGACGAGCCTGCTGACAAGGCCGGTTCGGGAGCCACGCACTCCGTCACGACCGCCATGGGCGAGGTGAAGGTCAAGGACGACCCCAAGCGCGTCGTCGTCCTCGACACGGACGCGCTCGACTCCGCGGTCACGCTCGGGATCACACCGGTCGGCGCCACGACGGCCGTCGCGGACGTGCCGTTCTCCACGTACCTCCCGGCGGACAAGCTCAAGGGCATCAAGTCCGTGGGCCTGATCGCCGAGCCGAACCTCGAAGCCATCGCCGCGCTCAAGCCCGACCTGATCCTGAGCAGCAAGATCCGCGACGAGAAGAACTACAAGCCGCTGTCGGAGATCGCCCCGACCGTCTTCTCCGACACCACAGGCCCCAACTGGCGCGAGAACTTCGAGCTGCACGCCGACGCCCTCGGCAGGACGGCGGAGGCCAAGACGATCGCCGACGCCTACGACACCCGGGTCGAGGAGCTGACCACGACGCTCGGCGGCCCGAAGACGGCGAAGAAGACCATGTTCGGCTTCGTCCGCTTCGTGGAGGGCGCCGACACCCGCCTGTACCTCAACGACACGTTCGTCGGCTCGATCTTCGGCGACCTCGGCGTGGGCCGCCCGGCCAATCAGGACAAGGACGGCTTCTCGCTCGACGTCAGCCCGGAGAAGATCGACCAGGCGGACGCGGACGTCATCTTCTACTCCACCTACGGCGACGCGAAGAAGGCCAAGGAGACCGACATCATCGGCGGCCCGCTCTGGAAGAACCTGGCGGCGGTGAAGCAGGAGACGGCGTTCAAGGTCGACGACAACCTGTGGATGCTGGGCATCGGTTACACGGGCGCGGGCATGGTGCTGGACGAGATCGAGAAGAACTACGGCGCTTCCGCACCCGAATAGACGTGCCCGAAATGTTGTCGACGCCGGGCGGCCGCGCTGCGTCCGGCGGCGCCCTGACCCAGCCGGTGTGATTCGAGTGGGGAATTGATCAGGCTCGTTGAACGCTTGAAGGGTGCATGAAGAAGATAGGTTTTCTCTCGTTCGGCCACTGGTCGGCGAGTGAGTACTCCAAGACTCGGTCCGCTGCCGATTTTCTCCACCAGTCCATCGACTTGGCGGTGGCCGCCGAGGAAGCGGGTCTGGACGGTGCGTACTTCCGGGTGCACCACTTCGCGCGGCAGGCCGCGAGCCCGTTTCCACTGCTTTCGGCCATCGGTGCACGAACCTCGAAGATCGAGATCGGTACCGGCGTGATCGACATGCGCTATGAGAATCCGTTGTACATGGCGGAGGACGCCGGTGCCGCTGATCTCATCTCGGGCGGCCGGCTCCAGCTCGGCATCAGCCGCGGATCGCCCGAGCAGGTGATCGACGGGTGGCGCTACTTCGGCTATTCCACCGGCGAGGGAGAGACCGACAAGGATATCGCCCGGCGGCACACCGACGAATTCCTCAAGGTGATCGAGGGGGATGGATTCGCCAAGCCCAACCCGCGACCCATGTTCCCCAACCCGCCAGGGCTACTGCGCATCGAGCCGCACTCCGCGGGCCTGCGGGAGCGCATCTGGTGGGGCTCCAGCTCGGACGCGACCGCCGTTTGGGCCGCGCAGCGGGGGATGAACCTTCAGAGTTCCACGCTGAAGATCGACGAGACGGGCGAGCCACTCCACGTCCAGCAGCGTAAGCAGATCGAAGCGTACCGCGAGGCTTACAGAGAGGCGGGCCATACGCGAGAACCTCGGGTGTCGGTCAGTCGCAGCATATTCGCTCTCACCAATGATCTCGACAGAGCCTACTTCGGTCAGGACCGCAACTCGCGGGACCAGATCGGGATGGTCGACGACACGACAAGGGCGATCTTCGGTCGCTCGTACGCCGCCGAGCCGGACGTGCTGGTGAAGCAACTTCAGGACGATGAGGCTATTCAGGCCGCAGACAGCCTACTGCTGACCATCCCGAATCAGCTCGGCGTCGACTACAACGTGCATCTACTCGAGAGCATCCTTACTCACGTGGCACCGGAGCTCGGCTGGCGCTGACCGGCTTTCCGCGACTACAGCCGCTCGAAGCCCCGCATCCGCTCCCAGTCCGTCACCGACGTCTCGAACGACGCCAGTTCGGTCCGGGCCGCCTGCGCGTAGTGCCCGACCGTCTGCTCGCCGAAGACCTTCGCGGCGATCTCGCTGTTCTCCCAGCGGTGCAGCGCCTCCGTGAGTGTGCTTGGCAGACGGGGCACCGACGGGTCGGCCAGGGCGTTCTCCCGGTGCGGGGGCGGGAGTGGGAGGCGGTGCTCGATCCCGTACAGGCCCGCCGCGATGGCCGCCGCGACCGCGAGGTACGGGTTGGCGTCCCCGCCGGGGACGCGGTGTTCGATCCGCAGCGAGGAGCCCGTACCCACCACGCGTATCGGGCACGTCCGGTTGTCGCGGCCCCAGGTGATGCCCGTCGGCGCGAACGCGCCCGGCTGGAGGCGCTTGTACGAGTTGATGTTCGGCGCCATCAGCAGCGTGAAGTCCGGCAGGCAGGCGAGTTGGCCGGCCACGAAGTGACGCATCAGGTCCGACATCCCGTCGGCGGTGGCGTCGTCCGCGAGGACGGCGGTGCCGTCCGTGGCGCGCAGCGACAGGTGGATGTGGCAGGAATTGCCCTCGCCCTCGTCGAACTTGGGCATGAAGGTCAGCGCCACGCCCTCCTGGGCGGCGATCTGTTTGGCGCCGTTCTTGAAGAAGACGTGGTTGTCGCAGGTCGTCATCGCCTCCGCGTAACGGAAGACGATCTCGTACTGCCCCGCGTGGCACTCCCCGCGCGCCGTCTCCATCGCCAGCCCCGCCCGGCCCATCTCGCGCCGGATACGGCGTACGACTGGCTCGATGTCGGTCAGGCCCTGGAGCGAGTAGTCGACGTTGTACGTGGTGGCCGGTGTCAGGTCCTGGTAGCGGGATTCGTGGGCGGCGCGGTAGGTGGCCAGGAAGACGAGGAATTCGAGTTCCGTACCGGCCAGGGCGGTCAGGCCGTGTTCGCTGAGGCGGTCGAGCTGGGTGCGGAGGATATGGCGGGGGGCGACGGCGACCGGGGAGTCGGAGGCAGTGCCCGGCCAGTGCGCGTCCGCCAGGACCAGGGCGGTGCCGTCGTCCCAGGGGAGGTGCGTGCGCAGGGTGGTGGGGTCGGGGCGCAGGAGGAAGTCCCCGAAACCGGTCTGCCAGGCGTCGATCGCGTAGCCGGGTCGGGTGTCCATCTCCACGTCGGAGGCGAGGAGATACACGCAGGCGCCGAAGCCCGCCGTGGCGCTGTCGGCCGTCTCCGCCAGGAAGTAGGGGACGGACAGGCGGCTGCCCTGGAGGCGGCCCTGGAGGTCGGGGACGGCGACGACGACTTCCTCGACGCTTCCGGCTCCGTACGCGGCGCGCAGTGTCTCGTACGGGTCGGTCATATCCGGTCCTCCGTTCGTGCCAGCGGGTTCGGCACGGTGCCGTGGACGACGTCGAAGCCCTCGTCGCGTTCCGAGCGGTCGTGGAAGCCGCCGCCCAGGAGCTGTTCACGGTTGAGGGCGACGCGGTCGAAGGACGGGGCGAGGAGCCCGTACGCGTCGAAGCGGTCGGCCAGCTCGGGAAAGCGGCGGTGGTAGCGCTCGATCTCGGCGCGTACGAGTGCCCAGAACTCGTCTTCGCTCAGGTCGAGTTGATCGGCGCACAGCGGTGCGAAGAAGCGGAAGTGCCCGGCGAACACGGCGCTGAGCAGTGAGTGCGCCAGCTCGTGGGCCGGCCAGCGGAGCAGGACACGGTCGGCGCGCTCGGGGAGTCCCGCGTACTCGGGCCTGGCGCCGGGCAGCAGGTTCACGTCCTCGGCGAAGTCCTTGACGGCGATGCCGATGGGGATCTCGTCGCGGTCGAAGAGGACGACGGTGTTCTCGCCGTGCGGGCAGAACGCGACGCCGTAGCGGTAGAGGTAGTGCAGCAGCCCCGGCAGCAGCGCGCCGAAGAACCGTTCCAGCCACGTGGCGGGCGCGAGCCCGGAGCGCGCGACCAACTCGGCGGTGAGCGACCGCCCGTCGGACCCGGTCTTGAGCAACGCGGCCATGGTGCGGGCCCGTTCACCCGCCTCGGTGTCGAGCAGCGCGGCGACCGGCTCGCGCCAGACGGCGCCGAGGAGTTCGTGGTAACGGTACGGCGCGTCCTTGACCGACTCGTACAGCGGATGGCTCACGGCGACGGCCGCGACCTCGCCGAGCGGATGGATGCGCAGCTCGTCGCGCAGATACGGGTCGGCGTCCCGTACGGAGTGCAGCCATGCGCTCACATCGGGGGCGGCCTCGGTCGCCTCGGTCGAAAGCCCGCGCCACACCAGGGTGTTGCGGATGAGGAGCGGGACCTTGACGTTGCGGCGGTGCGGATGGTCGATGTTGGCGAGGGTGCGGATGGACTGGAGGGGGCGGTAGCGGTCGTCGCTCTGCCCGAGCAGCACGACGCGGCCTTCGGCGAGGTAGGGCGCGAAGAGGGTGGCGACGGCCTCGTCCCAGTGGAAGGGGTGCACGGGCAGCCATACGAAGGCGTCGGCGGCCAGGCCCGTCTCGGCGCACTCCTCGGCGAGGACGGCGGCGAAACGTTCCCGCGTGGCCGGGTCCAGCTCCTCGGCGAGCAGTCGCTCCGCGTCGAGGCCGGGAACGCCGGAGTACACGGCGAGGTCGCAGTGCACGGCCGCCCACAACAGCCGTACGTCGGAGGCCGATTCGGGCGCGTAGGCGGCGGTGTCGGAGGCGGAGAAGCCGAGACGGCCCTTGTTGAGGAGCATGCAGGGATGCCCGTCCTGGTACGCCTCCAGCTCCAGATGACCGAGATCGGCCAGCGCGCCGGCGGGCAGCGCGTTGGCGATGGCCACGGCGTCGGCCCGCCGGGTGGCGATCAGTTCGCGCAGGACCTCGGCCGTGGTGGCACCGTCCCACCCGAGCACGGCACGAGCGTCGAACAACAGCCGTTCAGGGCCCGCCTCTTGGCCGTCGGGGGTGGCCGGGTGGTGGCGGCGCAGGCCGGCGGGCTCGACGCGCCAGGTGCCGAAGGTGCCCCGGGTGGCGCGCAGCGTCCAGTGGACGTCGTCGCCGAGGTCGAGCCGGTAGGCGTGGGGGCCGCTTTCGCTGTCGGGTACGGGGACCAGCAGTTCCTCGTACGCGAACTCCTCCACGGCCTTGACCAGCAGCCGTCGGCCGGCCTCCCGCCAGGCGTCCCGGTTGGGTTGGTTCATCGGTGCTTCTTCTCCTCCGACAGGGCGAGTTGGCTGTGGGCGAGTTGGCTGTTGCTAGGCATCGGCACCCCGAACGTCGTCCACGCCGCCCGCCGCGGCACCCGCAGCACCGAGCGCCCCGCCACCGCGTTCAGGATCGTCGCCGCGCGCCAGGCGCCCAGCGTCAGATCGGGCGCGCCGATGCCGTGCGTGTGCAGTTCGGCGTTCTGGACGTACAGCCGGCCCGATATGCGGGGGTCGAGCGAGACGCGGTAGTCGCCGTCGATCCGGTAGCGGCCCTTCTCGTCCCAGTCGACGAGCGCCCCGAGGCCGTCCTCGCCGTCGAGGAAGGCGGGGCGCGACGCCGCATATCCGGTCGCCGACACGATCGCGGACGTACGGATCTCGAAAAGGGCGTCCTGCTGTGCGTGACGGCATGTCAGAACGTAGCGGTCGTCGTGTACTTCGGCCTTCACCACCGCGACTCCCGGATGCAGCGCCGCCCTCGGCTCGGCGCCCCCGATCGTCCGCTCGTACAGCTCGTCGTGCAGCTCGGCCAGCGTCTCCTCGCTGACGCCCTTGTAGAGCTGCCACTGTTCCCGTACGAGCTGTTCGCGCCGCTCCTCGGGCAGCGCGCGGAAGTAGCGGATGTAGTCGGGCGTGAAGTGTTCGAGGCCGATCTTGGAGTACTCCATCGGCGCGAAGGCGTTCGTGCGGGCGAGCCAGCGGACGTACGGTCCGCCCGCCCCGTCCCCGTCCTGGTGCCGCAGCAGGTCGAGCGCGACCTCCGCGCCGGACTGGCCGGCGCCGATGACGGTCACGTCGTCGCAGGTGGCGAGCCGCGCGCGGTGCGTGCGGTAGTCGGCGCTGTGCAGGACACGGCCTGCCTGGGCACCCTCCGTGAGCAGCGGGCGCAGCGGCTCCGGCACGACCGGGTTCGTCCCCACCCCGAGGACGACCTGCCGGGCGCGCACGCGCGTGAGGGTGCCGTCCGCCGCGCGGTGGCCGACGACGAAGACGTCGTCCTTCTCGTCCCAGCCCAACTCGTCCACATGGGCGTCGAATTGGCACGACGGCAGTCCGTCAGAGACCCAGCGGCAGTAGGCGTCGTACTCGCGGCGCGGTATGTGGAAGCGCTCGGAGAAGAAGAAGGGGAACATCCGGTCGTGATGGCGCAGGTAGTTGAGGTACGACCACGGGCTGGTCGGGTCGACCATCGTCACCAGGTCGGCCAGGAAGGGGACTTGGAGGGTGGTGCCCTCCATCAGCAGGCCGGGGTGCCAGGAGAACGCGGGCTTCGCGTCGAGGAACAGGGTGCGCAGGTCCGGTGCGCCGTCCGCCAGCGCGGCGAGCGAGAGGTTGAACGGGCCGATCCCGATGCCGACCAGGTCGTACACACGCGTATCGGAATCGGTCACCGGTGGGCCTCCGCGAGGGGGTTGGTCAGGTCGACGTAGACGGACTGGGACTGGACGTCGCCGACGAGTTCGTCGAGCCCGTCGACGCAGGTCAGGTAGTTGCCCTTGCACCGCAGCACGGGCGCGTCGAGCAACAGGTCGAGCAGGCCCCGCGCGCCGGGCTCGGCGGCCCGCAGCCGCTCCAGCCGGGCGCGCAGCACACGCAGCAGGTCGCCCTCGTCGGCGAGCCCGAGCGCGCCGAACGCGCCGACGAGGCCGAGGAGGTTGTTGATGCCGAGGTAGTACGCGACGCGCTCGTCCACGAACGCGTCGTCGAAGACGAGATCGAGCCCGTCGGCCGCGCCCGGCAACAGCCGCTCCACGGCTGCCGCGTGGGAGGCGGCGACGTAGTAGCCCTGGCTGTCGCGGTACCAGCCGGCGCGCGGCAGCCCGTGCGCGTCGAGCGCGACGAGCGTGTTCTGGTGGTGCGGCTCCAGGGCGATGCCGTACCACGCCTGGAGCCTGATGAGCGGGACGGCGAGGACGTCGAGATACGCGGCCAGCCAGCGCGCGGACGCCTCGGCGGTGGAGACGCCGTGGGCGCGGGCGGTACGGGCGACGGCCTCGGAGAGCAGCGAGCGGTACGCGGGCGGCGAGCCGTCGCCGGGCCCGGTGCGCTCGGCGACGATCCCGGCGACGCAGAGGCCCTGCGGCCCGCCGGTCTTGAAGGGGTTGTCGCGTACGGCGGTTTCCAGCCCGGTCTCGCCTTCGAGCCCCGCTGAAACCCACCCGAAGTCGCGCAGGAGCCCGAACTCCGGGTGCTCGGCGCGCAGTCGGGCGGCGGGCCCGGCGGCGAGCAGCCGCGCGGCGCGCACGCCGAGGCGCATCTCGCTACGGAGGTTGTTACGGCGGGAGTTGGTGATGCGCATGCCGAGGGAGAGCTTGAGCATCACGTCCGCGTCGGGCCGGTGCACGGTCCGTACGGAGGACGTGGGGTACCAGTGCGGCCCGGCGGGCCCGAGGGGCCGCAGCAGCCCCGCGTCG
Organism: Streptomyces sp. NPDC050433; assembly: GCF_044458565.1. Classification (NCBI taxonomy): domain Bacteria; kingdom Bacillati; phylum Actinomycetota; class Actinomycetes; order Kitasatosporales; family Streptomycetaceae; genus Streptomyces; species Streptomyces sp. NPDC050433. The sequence continues at coordinate 137,696 of NZ_JBITIB010000019.1, forward strand.
ACGAGCGCGCCGACGGCGGGCCGCGCGAGGATGTCCCTGGCCTGCCACGGATGCGCGGGCACCACGGTCATCCCGTCCGGCTGCTGGCCGAGCCCGGCGGTGAGTGGCCGCAGCAGCTCGGCGGGGGTACGTCCGTCGGCGCTCTCGCCGACGAGGATGTCCGGGTGCACGGCGAACCAGTGCAGCGGAAACTCCCCTCGCAACTCCGGTGAGTACGCGTCGAGTTCACTGTCCGACGCCTCTTCGCGGCTCTTGGGCGCGGGGTGGAAGGGATGCCCGAGGAGCAGCGCCTGCTCGGCATCGAGAAAGGGCGTCGCCCCCCGCGCCCCCGGCTTCTCGACCCGCCGCCGGACGAGATGCGCCCCGGTCCGCGCGGCGGAGTTGAGCACACGGGCGACGGCATCCCCACCAAGATGCGGCAACACGCCGCGCCCGAGGGTGGACTCCCGCACGAGCGCGGCGGCGACGAGCCCGACATCACCGGGCATGCTGCCGCGCCCCTGCCCATCGGCGACAACCTGGACGGCCCCGAACCGGTGCCACCCGGTGACGGACCGATGGCGGACGGGCACGCGCAGGGTCAACGCGCTGCACGGCAGGGGCAGATGTAACACACCGCCTGGACCGGGCACGTCGACGTGGGTCTCCCGGACGTACGCACGCAGCAACGCCTCGGTGGCGGCGGAGTCGGCGGCGCGGAGGTGATCGGGATGATCGAGGGGGTCGCTGGGCGCGTGCGCCCCACCGCGCCCCTCCGCCGCTTCGCGAGTGGCGACCCAATCCAGCCCCTCCGGCCCTTCCACTCCTCCGGACCAGGCGGCCCATTCCAGCCCCTCCGCCCCCTCCGCCCCTCCGGACCAGGCGGCCCATTCCAGCCCCTCCGGCGATTGAGGAGCGGGGTCCGGGGCAGCGCCCCGGCAAGGACCCGCGCCCTCCACTCCACCGGGCCCGGCGGCCCAATCCAGCCCCTCCGGCGATTGAGGAGCCGGGTCCGGGGCGGAGCCCCGGCGGGGGTCCGGGGCCGGGCCCCGGTCAGAACCCGGCGTACCCCCGCTCACCCTTTCTCCTCCGCCTCGCCCGCCGCCACCACCACCCGCAGCAGCCGCTCCACCTCCACCACCGTCGTGTGCGGATTCAGCAGCGTCAGCTTCAGTCGGACCCGCCCCGGCCCCTCCCCCGGCAGCTCCGTACGCCCCACCACCGCACCGCCCTCCCTCAGCAACCGCCGCCGCAGCGCGGCGTTCACCCGGTCGGCACGGGTCGCGTCACCCGGCACGTACCGGAACAGAAACGCCGTCAGCGCCGGTTCCCCGTGCAGCTCCAGCCGTGGATGCGCCGCCACCGCCCGCGCCCCCGCCACCGCCAGCTCGTGGCACGCGTCGACCAGCCGCCCCAGCCCCTCCCGGCCCAGCGTCCGCAGCGTCACCGCGATCTTGAAGGCGTCCGCGCGCCGCGTCGTACGCAGCGACAGACCCAGCAGGCTCGGATAGCCCGCCTCCTCGTCGTCCGCCGGGTTCAGATAGACCGCGCGGCGCGCCAGGGAGGCGTACGTCTCCGACTTCCGCACCAGGAAGATCCCCGCGGCGGCCGGCTGCCAGCCGAGCTTGTGCCAGTCCAGGGAGACGGAGTCGGCCAGTTCGATGCCGTCCAGCAGCGGTGCGAGGCGGTCGGACAGCAGCGCGCCGCCGCCGTACGCGGCGTCCACGTGCAGCCATGCCCCGTACTCCGCCGCCAGCTCCGCGCACTCCCGCAGCGGGTCGATCGCCCCGGTGTCGGTCGTCCCGGCGGTCGCGACGATCGCGACCGGCAACTGTCCGCGCTCGACGCACCGCGCCAACGCGTCCGCCAACGCACGTGGCTTCATGCGGAGTTGGGCGTCGACCGCGACCGGGATCACCGAGTCCTCGCCCAGCCCGAGCAGCGCCGCCGCCCGCTGCACCGAGAAGTGCGCGGCGGCCGACGCCAGAATCCGGGGCCGCGCACCGGCGGCACCCGCCCCCACACCCACCCTCGGTACCCCGGTCATCTCGATCTGCCGCCCCGTCGCGGCACCCAGCACCCGGTCCCTGGCCAGCATGAGGCCCATGAGGTTGGACTCGGTGCCGCCCGACGTCAGCACGCCCGCCGCTTCCGCGGGGTCGTACCCGAGCATGTCGGCCAGCTCCTCAAGGAGCTGTGTTTCCAGGGCTGTCGCGGCCGGCGCCTGGTCCCACGAGTCCTGGGAGGGGTTCAGCGCGGAGACCGCCAGGTCGGCGGCGACGGCGACGGCCAGCGGCGGGCAGTGCAGATGCGCCGCGCACGCGGGGTCGGCCGGGTCCGCGCTGCCGTGCGCGAGGAGTTCGGTGAGCCGCCCGAGCGCGGCGCCACCACGAGCGGCGTTCAACGCCTCCGCGACAGCCGCCACGTTCTCGGCGGGCGTACCGGCCGCGACGGGCCCCCCGCGCCGGGCCGCGCCCTCCGCGAGCGCGCCCAACACCTCACGTACCAGCGGCTCCAGAGCGGCGGCGCCACCCGTCCCGCCCGACAACGCCGTGCCGATCACGGGTCGCAGCGCTGCCTCCACCGCGGCGCCCAGCGCCTGTGTCGTCACGCCGCCCGCCCGGCGACGCCGAAGGAGGACGCCTCGGCGATCGCGTCCGTCAGCCTCTCCAGTACGGACTCGGCCTCCTCGTCCGTGATCACCAGCGGCGGCAGCAGCCGCACCGTCGACCCGAACCGCCCGCCCAGCTCCAGGATCAACCCCCGCCGCAGGCAGCCCTCCTGCACCCGCGCCGCCAGCTCCGGCGCCACGGGGCGGGACCCGCACGAGTCCAACTCCCCCTCCGGGTCCACGATTTCGACCCCGATCATCAGCCCGCGCCCGCGTACGTCGCCGATCAGCGGCAGTTCGCCCCGGAGCCCCTCCAGCCGCGCCGCCATCCGCGCGCCGACCGTCGCCGCCCGCTCCACGAGCCCTTCACTCGTGACGTACCGCAGCGTCGCCGCGCCCGTCGCCATCGCCAGCGTGTTGCCCCGGAAGGTGCCGGTGTGCGCGCCGGGCAGCCACCCGTCGTAATCCCGGTCGTACACGATCACCGCCAGCGGCAGCCCGCCGCCGATCGCCTTCGACATCACCATCACCTCCGGCACGATGCCGCTGTGCTCGATCGCCCAGTACGCGCCGGTGCGCCCGACCCCGGTCTGCACCTCGTCCACGATCAGCGGGATGTCGCGCTCGCTCGTGATGCGCCGCATCTCGCGCAGCCACCCGTCCGGCGCGGGCACGGCCCCGCCCTCGCCCTGGACCGCCTCCAGGATCATCGCGGCCGGCCGTACGACACCGCCCGCCGGATCGTCCAGCAGCCGTTCGGTGTACGTCGCCGCCAGCTCGGCGCCGCGCTCGCCGCCGACGCCGAACGGGCAGCGGTACGCGTACGGATACGGCAGCCGCGTCACCTCACCACCGGCCGCGCCACCGCCCGGCACCGGTCCCTTGACGGCCACGCTGCCGGTCGCCGCCAGCGCGCCCGCCGTCATCCCGTGGTAAGCGCCGGTGAACGCGAGCACCCCGCGCCGCCCGGTCGCCGTCTGCGTCAGCTTCAGCGCCGCCTCGACCGCGTCCGTCCCGGCGGGCCCGCAGAAGTGCACGCGGGCCCGGTCGGCGAACGCCTTCGGCAGCGTCTCGAACAGCGCGTCCGTGAAGTCGTCCTTCTCGGGCGTCGCGAGGTCGAGCACATGCAGCGGGGCGCCGCTGTCGAGCGTGCGCTGGACGGCCTCGCGCACGACGGGGTGGTTGTGGCCGAGCGCGAGCGTTCCGGCGCCGGAGAGGCAGTCGAGATAGCGGCGGCCGTCGGTGCCCTCGATGGTCATGCCGTGGGCGCGGGCCGGGACGATCGGGAAGGAACGGGCGTACGTACGCGCGGACGACTCCCTGGCACGCTGCCGCTCCAGGATGGATTCGGCGGTCGCCGCGGCTTCTTCCGACCGTCGCCCGGAAGCGGGCAACGTAACAGCGGGAACGGTCATGGAACGGCTCCGAAGTATGAGGGTGAGAAGAGAAGAAGTGGCGCCCTAGGCGAGCAGATGGCGGCCGGCGACCGGGTGCCCGAGGAAGGAGTGCATGGCGAACTCCCAGCCGTAGGAACCGGCGTTGGGGAAGACGACGAGATCACCCGCGCGCACCCGCTCGACGTAGACGTCCCGGAGCAGGGTGTCCTCCGGCGTGCACAGCTCGCCCACGACGGTGACACGCGTGCGCTCGGCGGCGGGCCTCGGACACCCCTCGCCCGCCTCCCACGCGTCGACGGGGAGCACGGCGACGTTGTGCACGATGTCCCAGGAAGTGGGCAGCTGGAAGTGGTTGATTCCGCCACGCAGTACGGCGAACCACTCGCCGTACGACGCCTTGACGTCCGTCACCTCGGCCGCGTACCAGCCGCAGTCCGCGACCAGGAACCGGCCCGGTTCCAGCACGACCTTCACCCCCACGGGTGGCTCGACCAGGGCGGCGAGTTCACCGAACCGGGCCATGTCGAAGGGCTTCTCACCCTCGAAGGCCACGCCTATGCCGCCGCCGATGTCGACGTGCCGCAGCTCCATGCCGGTCGCGGCGGCCGTGGTCACGCTCCACTCGACGCACCAACGCAGGTACGCGGCATGGGAGTCGGCGTCGAGATTGTTCGACGCGGCGTGGATGTGGAAGCCGATGAGATCGAGTCCGGGAAGCCTGCGCGCGGCGTCGAGCACGTCCGGTACGTCGGGCTCGGCGACGCCGAACTGCGAGGGCGCGCCGCCCATATGGAGCGAGCCGCTGATCGGGATACCGGCCGGATTGACGCGCAGCGCGACGCGCGCGGTGACGCCTTCGGCGACGGCGATCCGGCTGATCCGGTGCAGTTCGAGCAGGCTCTCGGCGTTGATGGCCTCGACGCGGGCGCGGACGAGGGCGGTGAGGACGGGTACGGACTTGGCGGGCCCGGCGGCGACGACGGCGGGGTCTCCCATGAATTCGCCTACTCCCAGGGCGAGTTCCAGTTCACTGACGGAGGCGACCTCGAAGCCGTCGACGTGCGGGGCGAGGGCGCGGACTATGCCGGGGTACGAGTTGGCCTTGACCGCGTAGTAGACGGCGGCCCAGTCGGGCAGCGCGGCCCGCAGCTCCTTCGCCCGCGCGGCGGCGACCTCTCCGTCGTACACGTACGCCGACACGGGCTCGGCGCCGCACGCCAGTTGGAGCAGCCGGCTGCGGACGGGGGCCGGCAGGACGTCCACGGGGTGGGCGATGAGCGGCGCGGCGGATGGCGGGAACTGGACGGACACGACGGTTTCCACCTCGTTGGGGGTGCGACACGCGCCTTACAGATCGGACAAATACTTAGGGGAGCCTAACCTAATGCCTCACCCGAGAGATTCCAAAGGTAATCCATCCGTGAAGGTGATCTCCGCGCAAACCCATGTGGCGGCGATGGGCCACCTCGACAACGGGAATATCAGACATCCCGCTACGACTTGGAGCCGTACATGACCACGACACCGCCCACCCCCTTCAACCCCCGCACGCTGCTCGCCACCAGCCGCCTCGGCGTCCTCGCCACCATCAAGGCGAACGGCCTGCCGCAGCTCTCCCCCGTGATGCCCTTCTACGACGAGGCGGCCGGCGTCCTCCTCGTATCGATGACGGAGGGCCGGGCCAAGACGACGAACCTGCGCCGCGACCCACGCGCCGCCCTGGAGGTCACCAGCCCGGACGGCTGGTCCTGGGCGACGGCGGAGGGCCCGGTCACCCTCACGGGCCCCGGCACCGACCCCCACGGCCGGGAGGTCGAGGCCCTGGTCGACTACTACCGCCGCGCCTCCGGTGAACACCCGGACTGGGACGAATACCGCGCGGTGATGGTCTCCGACCGCCGGGTCCTGATGACGATGACCGTGGACCACGTCTACGGCGCCAAGATCGCCTGACGGCCGGAAGAAACGGCGGCGCTCGTCCGGGACTTCGCGTCAGCGCACAGCGGCACCCGGGCCGAGCGGGACGCCCAGTGCCCACCAGGCGAAGAACAGTCCGCTCCACGCCAGGAACATCGCCACGGACAGCGGCAGCGTCATCGAGAACAGCGTTCCGATGCCCGCCGAGCGCCGGTAGTTCTGGATCAGGCCCAGAGCCAGCACGAAGTAGGGGCTGACCGGGGTGAGGATGTTGGTGCAGGAGTCGGCGATCCGGTACAGCGCCAGCGTCGTCTCCGGCGGGATGTTCAGCATCATCAGCATGGGGATGAAGATCGGCCCAACGAGGGAAAGCTGTGCGGAGCCACTGGTGATGAAGAAGTTCATGGCGCTGACCAGCAGGAGCAGCGCCATGAAGATGAGAGGGGTCGGGGCGTTCAGGTCGCGCAGCGCCTGGGCGCCGTTGACCGCGATCAGCTCCCCGATCCCGGTCCACTTGAAGTACGCCAGGAACTGGGAGACGGCGAAGAACAGGACGATGACCGGCGTCATGTCCTTGAGCCCCTCGCCGATCAGCCGGGGCACGTCGGCGCTGTTCCGGATGGTGCCGGCCGTGACTCCGTACGCGAGACCGGCGACCGCGAGGAACAGCGCCAGAAGGGGCGCGATGCTGCTCAGCAGTGTGGAGTCCAGGAGTGCCCCGCCCTTGCCGCGCAGCGGGGAGCCGTGCGGCAGTACGGCCAGCACGAGTGCGAACAGGTAACCGGCGGAAGCGAGACCGGCGTTGCGCAGCCCGCGGCGCTCCGCGTCGGTGATGGTCAGGCTCACGGAATCGTCCGACTCGCCCGCCTTGACCGAGTCACGCGATTTACTCTTGTTGTCCGCGTCGACGCTGAGATCCATCCTGCGCCGCAGGTAGAACTCGACGACCAGGGTGATGACGATCGAGAGCAACAGGGACGAGGCCAGAGTGAAGTAGATGTTGGCGGTGGGGGTGACGACGTACTGGGGGTCGACCGTCTGGGCCGCCGCGGTCGCGAGGCCGGCGAAGATGACGTCGTTGGGGATCAGCAGCGGGCTCGCCGCACTGCCTCCGGACAGCGCCACCAGCGCCACCACGATGCCGAGGATCGGGCTGCGCCCCACGGACTTGAAGATCAGCCCGCCGAGCGGGATCAGCACGATGTAGCCGGCGTCCCCCGCGATGTGCGCCGCGGACCCGATGAAGGCCAGGAGGAAAGTGATCCAGCGGGGCGAGACACGGGATACGGCGGCCCGCAGGCCGACGCGCAACAGTCCGGCCTGTTCGGCCAGTCCCACGCCGAGCAGCGCGACCAGCGCGGTGCCGAGCGGTGGGAAGGCGATGAAGTTGTCGATGACCCCGCCGAAGATCAGTTGGACGCCGTCGGCGGAGACCAGGCTGCGCACGGCCTTGACCGACCCGTCGGGCAGGGTGGTGGTGGTCCCGAGGCTCGCGAGCAGCCAGCTGGCCAGGGCCAGGACGACGGCCAGGACGCCGAACAGCCAGAACGGGTGCGGGAGCATGTTTCCTGCGCGCTCGACCAGGCGTAGCGCACGGGAGGGCCGTGTCGGCGGCGTCGGCGGTGCGGACGGGGTGGACGAGACGATGGTGGACATGACCGTTCTCCTCGTGTGACGGGATTTTGCGTGACGGGGACGGGAGCACTGCTGGACGGGAGCAATGCCGGACGGGGCGCGATGAGATGCCTTGAGCCGTCCCCGGCGGCGCTCAGTCCAGGGTGTTGAGGTGGAGTCGGCCGCCCTGGACGATGGCGGCGAGCTGCTTGTCGGGGTCGGTGAGCACGGTGATGTCGTCGAGCGGGTTGGCGCGTACGACGAGCAGGTCGGCGTACGCGCCCGGAGCGACGACACCGATGCGGCCTTCGAGTCGCAGGAGCCGGGCGGCGTCCGTGGTGGCCGAGCGCAGTATGTGGGCGGCCGGTTGCACCTGGGCCCGGAGCCGGAACTCTTCGAGCTGGCGGCGCTGCATGTCGCCGAGCAGGTCGGAGCCGAAGGCGATGGTGATGCCGGCGCGGTGGGCCTTCTCCAGCGCGCCGAGCCCCGCGTCGAGCACCTCGGCGATCTTCCGGTGGTGTTCGGGGCGCAGACCGGACCGGACCCCTTCCGCGGCCAGCGCCTCGTAGGTCACGAGCGTGGGCACGTAGAAGGCGTCCCGTTCGAGGAACAGCTCGATACTGCGGTCGTCGAGCAGGTTCCCGTGCTCGATCGAGCGCACGCCCAGTTCCAGGGCGCGGTTGACCGCCCGTGCGGTGTAGGCGTGACCGAGCACGTATCGGTTCGCGGCGGCGGCTTCCTCGACGGCGGCGCGGAGTTCGTCCTCACCGAAGTGGGTGCTGTCGATCCGGCTGGTTGGTGACACGATCCCGCCGCCGAGCATGAGCTTGACATGGCTGGCGCCCCGGCGGATCTCGTCGCGGACAGCCTTGCGCATCTCGGTCTCGCCGTCGGCGATGCGGACATGGCCGGGATTGCAGTAGTGGTCATCGTGGTGGATCTGGCCCCGGTGGCGGTGATCGCCGTGCCCCCCGCTCTGGGTAATCGCCTTGCCGCCGTAGAGCACCCGCGGCCCGGTGAACCAGCCCTCCTCGACGGCCTGGGCGAGGCCGTAGTCGGCGCCGCCCGCGTCGCGCACGGTGGTGAACCCGCGATCGAGCATGGCGCGCAACAAGTGCCCTGCCCGAGCCGCCATGTAGGTGGCGGAGTGGTGGCCGACGGCGGCCAGGTCGGCGGTGTAGAGGGTGGTGTGCACATGCGCGTCGATCAGTCCCGGCATGAGGACCTTGCCCCGCAGGTCGATCACGTGGGCGTCCGACGCACCGACCTCCGGACCGCCGACCTCGGTGATGCGGCCGTCTCTGACCAGGACGTTGCGATTCTCGACCAGTTCGGCCGCGGTGGCGTCCAGAACTGAGGCTTGGCGGAACAGAAGGGGCAGGGGGCTGACCATGAACGGGTTCCTTAACGAACTCGGTGCGATGGACACGCAATATGGCATTGCATTACAGAGCAATGCAAGATTCGTTGCATGATCGTCGGTAAAATCTGCGTGCCGAGACCGTTTCGGCGGATGCAATAATCGTTGCGTGAGCCGGTTCGGTAGCTTTCGCTCGGCGTGACCGCGAGTACGGTGCCCGACGCACCCGGCAACCGACAGAAGGAGCGCTGGTGACCGCAGGAGTCTCGGCCGAGAGCTGGCTGTGGGAACAGGCGAACGGCGCCACCATCGGGCCGAAGGCCCGCAAGGTCATCGAACTCCTCGCGGCGGCACCGCGGTTCACCTCGTACGCGTCGGCCGGCGATGTCGCACAGCGTGCCGGGACGGACGCGTCAACCGTTGTCCGGACCGCCCGAGCCCTGGGCTTCAGCGGATGGCCCGACCTGCGGCGCGAACTACGCAGCCGCTACCTGTCCTCGTTGAGCGCCACGGACCTGCTCGCCGAACACGACACACCCTCGTCCGACGCGATCGTACGGGCGGTCCGCAGCGACGCGGAAGCGCTGGCCGCCACCGCCCGCTCGCTGGACGTGGAGAGCTGTCGCGCGGTGGCCGACGTCGTCGCCCGCGCCGGACGAACCCTGGCCATGGGCTCGGGGAGCTTCATCGGCCCGGTCGCCCAACTCGCCCACGTCGGGGCCCGCCTCGGGCTGACGATCGAAGCCGCCGACCTCGGCGGCCGGACGCCGGTCTCCAGCCTCGCGCTGCTGGAGACCGGTGACTGCGTCCTCATCGTCAACTTCTGGCGGCTGCCCGTCGAAGTCCTCGCCTGCGCACGGGCCGCGGGGGAGGCCGGGGCCACGGTCTGCGTGATCACCGACTCGCGGGAAAGCCGACTGGCCCATCTCGCCGACCACGTGATCACGGTTCCCGCCGAGGGGACGTCACACTTCCCGAGCCTGGCCCCCGCGACAGCGGTCGTCCACGCACTGCTGGCCGAGATCACCCATCGCCTGGGCGAGCGGGGCAGGGCCACCATCCAGCGCAACGACCAGATGTTCGCCAGGCTTGAACAGCTACGGAGAGAAGGCGGCGGCTGACCACCGTTCACCGCCCGCCCCGCCCGCCCGGCTCGGGCGGGCGGTAGTCCAGACACAACGAGTGCCCGCACCGGCACGGCGGCCAGCGGTGAACGGCGTCCTCGGGGAGGAGAGGTTCTCGGAGCGGCGGTCCTTACGGACCACCAGGACGCCGTCCGTGCCGAGACGGCGAATCTGCGCCGGGGCCCCCGCGCCGCCCTGGAGGTCACCAGCCCCGACGGCGGGGCCGTTCCACCGGGCAGGCCTGTGCGGCTACGCGTCCAGCAGTTCCAGGCAGTACAGGCGCTCGACCGTGGAATCCTCCTTGGAGGACTCACCAGTGCTGACGAACAGCAGGTTCTTCCCCACCTGGGCCACCTCCAGAACGCTCCGCTTGTCGTCGGGAGTCACGGTCCAGCGCGTCTCACCCGTGGTGGGGTCCAGCGCCCTGAGCGACTTGCCGGTCGAGTCGGCGACGAGCACCTTTCCGTAGGGCCACCTCCCGTCCGGGGCCTTGATGTCGCCATGCGGCTTGCGCCAGCGGACCGTACCGTCGTCCAGCCCGATACCGACAAGCGATTTCTTCTCGCCACTGCGAGTCGGCTCCACGAGTACGTCTCCCACGAGCGTTGAAACGAACTCGTCATAGGCCGGTATGGCCTTCTCGTACAGCTTCTTTCCCGTGTCCAGGGACCGTGTGCGAAGAAGCTTGCCGTCGCCGTCCGCGTACGCCACGAGGTTGCGCTCCGCCAGGACGGCGTGAGGAGCGGAGGGATCGGACCAGCGCACGGCGCCGTCGTCGATGTCGAGCGCCTGCGTGACACGCTTACCGGTGTCGGTGAAGGTGTCGTGCGACGTGACGAAGACGATTCCACCGGCGGGGTACTGCCAGCTCAGCTCGGCGCGCTTCTGCCAGACGACTCTCTCTTCATCCAGGCCGACCGCGTACAGGTGTGACGTGGTTTGGACCAGCAGCATCCGGCCGATGAGCACCGCCCCGACGGGCGTGTCATCGAGGGGTACGGTCCACAGCTCGCTGCCGTCGTCCGACGCGACCGCACGGACTGTCGCCCGGTCCGTGACACAGACGACGCCGTCGGCGAAGGCCAGCGAGGGCAAGGGCTCGCCGCTTCGCGGCTCGGCGAACTTGTAGCTCCATTTCGTGTCCCCGGTGGCGGCGTTCTGGGCGGCCATCTCGCCGCTGGACAGAAGGAGATACACCGTGGATCCCTCCGGATCGAGGGCCACGCTGGACGATTCCACGTCACCGTCGGAATTCTTCAGGGGCTCGAAGGTCCACAGGACATCTCCGCTCCGGGCGTCCCGGACCTCGTACGGCGCGGCGTCGTCACTGCCGGGCAGGTTCATCAGGACGACCTGCCCGCCGACCGCGACCAATTCGCCCCGCTCGTCGAAGGGGATGTTCCAGAGTCGGGGGGGGCGGCGAGGACTCCTTACCCTTGTCGCCCGAGTCCGAGCCGGAGTCCGAGTCCGACAGTACGTACGGCACCGCCACCGCCGACACGGCCACCACGCCCACGGCGATGCCCAGGAGCTGACGCCGGCCGAGGCGGCCCCGCTCCTCCTCGGCCGGAACGGACGGCGGCACCTCGCTGAGGCCTTCCCCTACTTCACCGAGCCGCTCGGCCACCAGGGACGCCGAAGAGGGCCTGTCGTCGGGAGATTTGGCGAGCAGATCGAGGACCAGGCGGTCGAGCGGGGGAGGGACGGAACTCCCGCCGTCGCGGCTGTTGGCTCTGTCGCTCGGGGCGAGAGGTTCTTCCATCGCGTGGGCGATGAGCTGCCCCAGCGCGTCACGTTCGCCGAACGGCGGTTCCCCGGTGAGCAGTTCGTAGAGCAGGCAGCCCAGCGAGTACAGGTCCGGCCGGTGGTCGACGGTCTCTCCCTTCGCCTGCTCGGGAGGCATCCACGGCGCGCTGCCCATCACGGCACCGGTCCGGCTGAGCTTGTCGAGGCCCAGCTCCGGACGGAACCAGGCCAGTCCGAAATCCAGGACCTGAATGACACCGTCCGGCCCGAGCATGACGTTGGAGGGCTTGATGTCACGGTGCACGACGCCGATCGCGTGCGCGGCTTCGAGGGCGACACACACCTGACGCGCCCACTCCACGGCGCGGACGGGGGCGGGGAGGCCGTCCTCCGCGAGGACCCTGTCGAGGGTGCGGCCTTCGACGAGCTCCATCACGACATACGCGCAGTCACCGCCGTCGGCACCCGCGCCCTCATGCCCGAAGTCGTGGACGGTGACGACATGCGGATTCCGGGAGAGGCTCGCCGCCGCGCGCGCCTCCCGCTCCAGACGGGCCACGGCCTCCACGCCGACGCCGGGGCCGGCGATGACCTTGACGGCGACGGTGCGGTGCAGGGTGCGATCAAGCGCGCGCCATACGACGCCCATGCCACCGGACCCGATCCGCTCCGTCAACTCGTAACGTTCGGCGATGACTTGACTCAACGTCGGCTCCCCCAGCCTCACCCCTGCCTCGGCCGACCAGGCTACGGCAAGGACGTCATGGGCGATCAGTCACCGCGCCCCGAGCCCGTGTCCTATTGCGCTGCCACTCGTTGCCGATGCCTGGGGGTGGTTACTGTATGAAGGGTGATCGACACCCGAAGTCGGACGTCGAAGCGGCTCTGCGGCGGGCGGAGAAGGCAGGCCTCAAGGTCAAGCGAGACCAGAATGGCCACCGTTGGGGTTACGTAGTCTGCTGCCCGTGTTCTGCCAGCACGAAGGTGTGGAGCACGCCCACGAATCCAGGCACGGAGGGGAAGAAGGTCGATGAATTCACCCGTCGGCACAGCAACTGTGCGTGAGTGGTCGTTCATCATGTACCCCGAGCACGAGCCGACGCAGGAGCAGTCCGACCGTTTCGACCATGCGGACGCCCTCGCCGGCGGTCAGGTCGGCTGGGAGCAGGATCAGCAAGGTACGCGTTTCCCCTGCGTGGTGCAGGCTCCCCATTTGGAAGAGGCCGTGGCTTGGGCCGTTGAGCGGCTGAGCGAATTGGGGTTGCCAATCGCGCGGATCGAGACAACTGAAGGCGGGGAGCCCCCTCTCCACTAGCGGTTGGCGCGATTCATGGCCCACGATCAGGACGGACGCGCTCGCCGGACACTGGACCGGTCTGCCCGCCACCATCGGCTGGACCTGGCGGGCGCTCCTGGCACTACGCACCGCCTGAATCGCCCTCCGGCGGCCGGTAATCGGGACACAACGAGTGCCCGCACCGGCACGGCGGCCAGCGGTGAACGGCGTCCCCGGGAAGAAGAGGTTCCTCGGAACGGCGGTCCTTGCGGACCACCAGCATGCCGTCCATGCCGAACTGCTCGGTCAGCCAGGCCAGTTGCCTGCGGGCGTTGCTTTGCGTCATTCCGCACCTCGCCTCAGTCGGTGGAGCACGCGCTCCAACAGCTCTCGGGTAACGGGGTCATAGACGCGCGGCACACCCTCGGGCACCAGCCGCCAGAAGCCTCCGGCATGGATGACGGCTTCCAGTTCCGCCGTGCCGGGTCTGTCGGGGCGGGCTTCTCGGGTTCCACTTCGCACATGGAGAGGGTGCGCCTTCCGTCATCGCGTCATTACCGTCTGTGCATCAAGAGTCGGTCTTTCCGCGTACGATCAGAAGCCGTTTGTCTCCCAACACGACTACGGGGACAAGGGGTTCGCCGATGGCACCACGACCGCGCGAGCTTTCACCGGAACGCTCGGCCCGCGACTTGTTCGGCTCGGAGATGCGCCGCTACCGCGAGGAGGCGGGCATGAGCCTGGAAAGCCTCGCGACAGTGGTGAGATACGCGAAAAGCTCACTGGCCCGCTTCGAGGCGGCGGACACGATGATCCCGGAGGACCTTCCGGACCTGCTGGACGAGGTGTTCAAGACGGGCGGGATCTTCAGGAAGCTGTACGCGCTGGCGCGGAAGGAGATCCATCCGGATCAGTACCAGCGACGGATGGACCTTGAGGCGCGGGCGCACGTGATCCAGGAGTACGCCAGCCAACTCGTACCGGGCATTGTCCAGACGGAACCGTACGCCCGCGCGCTGTTCGAGATCCACAACCCGAAGGCCACGCGGGAAGAGATCGATGAACTGGTCGCAGCGCGAATGGGCAGGCAGGCGCTGCTCATCACCGACCCGGTGCCGGATTTCTCCGCCATCCTGGACGAGGCGGTGCTGCTGCGTTCGTACGGCGGCCCCGCAGTCATGCGGGCTCAACTGACCCGACTGATCGAGCTGACGCTTACACCGACCAGCATGGTCCAGGTTCTCCCGTTCGCGCACGGGGGACATGCCTTGGCCAACGGATCACTGACGTTGCTGACGCTCGAAAAGGGCACCCAAGTCGCGTACGAGGAGAGCATCGCCACGGGCACGCTGCTGGAGGAAAAGACACTCGTCAGGGCCCGGCAGCGCGCCTACGATCTGCTCAGGGCCAGTGCCCTGTCGCCGAAGGACTCAGCGGCGTTCATCCGAGCAGTCATGGAGGCACTTCCGTCATGAGCAGCAGCCTGGCTCACGCTCAGTGGGTCAAGTCCACGTACAGCAACGGCAACGGCGGCGGCTGCGTCGAATGGGCCCCCGCCCACATCCCCACCACCGGCACCGTCCCCGTCCGCGACTCCAAGAACCCCACCGGCCCGGTCCTCACCCTTACCCCCACCGTGTGGGCCGACTTCGTCGCGTACGCCGCCGAACACTGACGTCCGGCAGCGAGCGCACCGAACAGGCATCGCCCTGACGCGTTTTGCTCCGAGGCAAGTACGGCGACGAGGGCGAGGTGATCGGAAACTCCCGCAAGACCGCCCGCCCCCGGGCGACGAGCGCCGCCAGAACACGAACGGCTCCATGACCGTGCGCCGTAGCGTCTCGAACCTGAACGCGCGTCGACAGTGGACGAGTTGGGTACGGTCCGACGGGCGGTCCGGTCGTTCGGCGGCGGAGGCGAATCATGAAGAGTGCGCACGTGGGGCTCGCGGCGTTCGAGACCAGAGCGGGCGAGGCTGCCCGGACCCTGCTGCACAACCAGGGGTACGACGGCGGGTGGGGCCTCACCCTGACCTCGGTCTCGTCGATCGTCAACACCAGCGAGGTCCTGCCGATTCTGCGGGCCGCCGGCATCGCCGGACAGCCGGTTCGCCAAGGGCTCGACTTCCTCACCGGCGCCGTCCCGGAGCACTCGCGGCCGACCCAAAGGCGATATGGCTCGGGGGACACCGGGCTCGTCCTCGCTCGTCGTGGGCCGCGTCGCCGCCCAAGACGACATACACCTGCGCCGGCCGCCCCGGAAAGTCGGAGGCTGGACGTCAACTACGCCCGGCCGAGGTGGAAGACTGTGACGGTGACCGTCTGATCGTGGATCTCGTACTGGACCCGGTAGAAGCCCGCCTGAATACGGTAGATCCCGCTGGCTCCGACGGTGAACGCGCCGGCCGGCCGGGGATTGTCGGCCAACAGATCCACGGCCCGGAAAACCTGTTGGATGCCCTCCCGATCGCCTGCGGCGTGCTTCTCCGCCGCAGCCAGCGCGGAGGGCTCCCAGATGACGCGGTAGGTCACGCAGTGTCTCCGAAGATCCGGCGGCGGGCTTCGTCGTGCGGGACACCAGGGCCGGTCTCCCCGCGTTCCTTGCGCGCCAGATACTCCGCGGTTACCCGGTGGTATTCAAGTTCTTCCAGCTCGGCCGGGCTGATGAGCACGGCCATGATCTGACCCCGGTCGGTGAGAGCGACGCGCTTCTGCTCGGCGCCGACCTGTCGTGCGAGCGCCCCGAGCTTGTTGCGCGCCTCAGTGATGGCATAGGTATCCATGCGCAGAACCCTAGAGTAGTGCGCACTTCCGCGACAAAGATCGAGAGTGCCGCGCCTCCGGGCTGAGGGGCCCCTGGAGGCGCGGCTGTCAGTGGCCCTGGTGCGACGTGCCGTCCGTGCGCACCGGGGTTCGGCCCGGAAAGGCGCCCAAGACCTCGATCGGGATTACCGCTCCCGTGTCCGTGGCCTCCGGGCGGGTCAGGTGGAGGGCCAGGTTGGCGATCTGGTGGGCGCGGTGGGTGCGGGTCTGGGGCGTGGGGTTCTGGGGGGAACCGTAGGTGATGACGTTGACCGTGACGTCCGAGCCGCGGCACTCGTGGACCAGGTGCCATGCCAGGCTCATCAGGTCCGCGTGCGGGGCGCCGCCCGCGAGGGCGGAGCCTCGGCCGAGGCCCTTCGTGGAGGCGATCAGGACGATCCGGCCGTGGCCGGCCTCGCGCATGCCGGGGAGGGTGCGGCCGATGATCGCGTTCGCGCGGGCGCGGGTTCCGGCCGCCGCCGCGAGGGAGGATTCCTCGCCGTGGCGGTCGTGCCGGTCGGCGTCCACGACCAGGACGTCCACGACTCCGTGACCGGTCTCGAACTCCGAGACGGCGGCGTCCAGTTGCAGCCCGTCGCTCACATCGCACCGTACGTTGTACAGCTCGTCGGGCGGCGTCCCGCGCTCGTACAGGAAGCCGACCCAGTCGTCCTGACGGGCGTACGCGGCGGCCACGCTCTCCGCGCTCCCGCTCGCCCCGCTGACGACCAGCACCGAACGGCTCACATCCGTCACTCCCCCACTGTGCGTGACTCCACGGTCGCGTACCGAAACCTGCGGCTCCACGCTCGTCGGCCGGTACCAGGCGGTCCACCTGCGGGCGCGCGAAGACCGCGGCAGGCGGTGACTGGTGCGCCCATGGGATGCGGCACCCCTCGATGCGTCCACTGCAGCCTCTCCAAGACGGGTTGGTCGGAGCCCATCGGGCAGTTTCCACCGGGCAGTGATACGAGCGTCGGCCGACGGCTCACGGGCGCGCGCTGAGGCTGAGGATCTCGGCCGGAAGAGTGGCCGAGGCCGTCCAACTGCCTTGTTGCGCCGCGATGTCGACCTGGGCTCCGCACCGTTTCGTCAGGGCCTCGGCCAGGCTTTGGCGGTCTACGGCCAGTTCGTCGGGGCGGGCTTGCGCCGGTACGATCACCGGCGCCGCGGGCTCGTCGGGTGCGTCGGGCGCGTCCAGGATCGTGACGCTGACTCTTATGGCGACGGCATCCTCCGGTCCGGGGCGCTTCGTCACTCCGAGGTAGTAGCCGCTGACTCCCACGACACTGATGGCATGCCGGGCGAGCTGGGCCGCCACCTCTTCGCAGGCCGCTATCTTCGCCTCCGGCCAGCCGAGTCCGGCCAGTTCCTTGCGGACGATACGGCGCGCGACCTGGATCTGCTCCGGAACGGCCGGTAGTGAAACGTGCATCGCATCGGTTCTCCGTGACCCCCCGTCCCTCACGCTTCAGCAGCGTGCTGACGAGGTCGGTTCCCGGCCCTGCCGCGGCTTTCTGTGGGGTACCGCGTAGGGGAACTCCGGGTTCCACTGTAGCCACGACCCACACACTCTGCAACGTGACAGAGTTCCTGTCGGCGGTATCGTGGTGCGCGCTGAACGGAGAGGAAAAGCCCCTCCCCACCCGCGGACGCGAGGAGGGCCCGGTGAGCCAGCCACGATCCGGCCCCACGGTCGCCCTGCGGTGCTTCGGGGCCGATCTGCGCCGTCGGCGCGAGGCGGCGGGCCTGACGCTGCAGAGCGTGGCCGACAAGATCAAGAAGGACCGGGCGACGCCGGCCCGCTGGGAGAACGCCGAGACGGTGCCGAACCCGCGCATGGTCGGTGTGCTGCTGGACCTCTACAAGACACCCGCCGCCGAGCGGAACGAAGTCCTTCAGGCACTGGACGAGGCGAAGAAGCCGGGTTGGTGGCACCCCTGGCGCGAGGTCGCCGAAGTCGGTGTCATCGATCTGGAGTCCGCGGCGACGAGCATCCGCGCGTACGCACCGGGAGTTCTGCCGGATCTGCTCCAGACCACGGAGTACGCGGAAGCCCTGATGAGCCTGCGCAACCCCTACGAGGACCCTGCCGTACGCCGTCTGCGGCTGGAACTGCTGGAGGCCCGCAAGGAGCACACCGTCCAGGGCGGTCCCGGCGTCGCGAACAACGAGACACGAGCCGCCCTGTGGGTGCTGCTGGAGGAGGCCACTCTGCGGCGCCACGTGGGAGGGGCCGGGGTGATGGCCCGTCAACTGGACTATCTTGAAGCCCATATCGCCGATGTGGGGTCGTCGGTGGCCATCCAGGTCATTCCGCCGCGCGTACCGCACCCGCTGGCCATCAGCCTCTGCGGTCAGATCGAGATTCTGCGCTTCAAGGAGTTCGGGATGGGGGAACGGCTGATCCAGATCGGCCTCCACCCGGCCATGACGCTCATCACCGACGACTCCGACGCTGTGGAGAACTACCGAATGGCGGTGGACGTGACGAGTGGATTCGCACCACCTCGTTTCACCCCGCTGCCCCTGACGAGTAAGGACTTCGGATGAGCGACTCCGTACGCCCCGGAACCAATGTCATGCCCACCGTCCCCAACTCCGCGCGTATCTGGAACTACGCCCAGGGCGGCCAGGACAACTACCAGCTCGACCGGGATCTCGCCGATGTGATGCTCGGCGCCTTCCCCGAGATCAAGACGGCGGCCATGGAGTCGCGCGCCTTCCAGGAGCGGGTGGCGGACTACGTCGTCCGCGAGGGCGGCGTGCGCCAACTCCTGGACCTGGGCACGGGCATTCCCACCGGGCGCGGCACCCACGGCATGGCGCAGGGGGCGGCTCCCGAGTCGCGCGTCGTCTACGTCGACAACGACCCCGTCGTCCTCAACCACGCGAGTTCGCTCCGGAGTTCGCCCGAGGGCAAGATCCACTATCTCCAGCGGGACTTCCGGGAGGTGGACGCGGTACTTGAGGAGGCGTCGCAGACGCTGAACCTGGACGAGCCGGTCG
Source organism: Streptomyces sp. NPDC050433 (assembly GCF_044458565.1). Lineage (NCBI taxonomy): Bacteria > Bacillati > Actinomycetota > Actinomycetes > Kitasatosporales > Streptomycetaceae > Streptomyces > Streptomyces sp. NPDC050433. The sequence goes on from NZ_JBITIB010000019.1 coordinate 156,530, forward strand.
CCATGCTGGTGCTCTCCACCCTCGGGCACTTCCCGCCCGCCCAGGCGGCCGACCTCGTGGAGAAGTACACGAGCCGCTTCGCGTCCGGTTCCTATCTGGCGGTGTGCGACACGATCGAGACGCCCGGCGTACTCAAGATGCAGGAGCACTACCTGGCGGCCGACCCCGAAGGGGCCTATCTCGCCCGTACGCCCGCCCAGATCGCCGCGTGCGCGCGCGGGCTGACCCTGCTCCCGCCCGGCCTGCGCCCGCTGCCGGAGATTCTCGTACCCGGAGGGCAGTCGGCTCCGGAGGGGGCCGCCGACTGTGTCCAGTGGGGGTTCGTGGCGGTCAAGCCGTAGCCGTACGGCTCGGTACGCGAAGGCCGTACGGGGCGAACGGTCGTCCCTTCGCTCCGTACGGCCCGACAGTCACGCCCCGTGCGTACCGCCGCGCGGGCGCAGCAGCACCGTCGCGACCAGCGCCGCGAACAGCATGATGCCCGTGGCCACCAGCAGCCCGGCGCCGAAGACGTGGACCGTACTCGCGGTCACGGAACCGTGGTTGCGCAGATACTCCGCCGTCGCCGCCGTCGCGACCGTGTTGAACAGCGCCGTACCGACCGCACCGCCCACCTGCTGACCGGCGTTGAACGCAGCGGACGCCGTCCCCATGTCCGCGTACCCCACCTCCGCCGTCGCCAGACTCGTCGCCGCCGTGAGGACGATGCCCAGACCCAGGCCGATCAGAAGCTGCGCGGGCACCAGATACAGGGCGAGTACGTGTGCGCTGTCCGCCTCCACGCTCGGGTGTCACCACGCTGTACTGGCAAGTCGACACCAAGGACGACGTCGTCGACCTCGCGCTCGACGCGATCATCGGCGAACTCCCGCCCGCCGACGGGGCGGCCGACCTCGAATGGCGCGCCGCCATCCTCGCGCTGCTGGTCGACTGGCGTACGACGATGAGCTTCCGGCTCTCGGAGGAGGACCGCGAGACGGCGCAGCGGCGGCTACGGGACCGGAGCGCGGAGTATCCGACGCTGAGCGCGAACCAGTACATCCTGGAGGACGACTGGGACGGCACGTTCGTGACGGGCCTGGGGTACGCGCTCGACGGGATCGCGGCGGCCGGGGAGCGCTGAGAGACCCAGGTCAGGGCCCCGGCGTCCAACCTGCGCAGTAGTCCGTCTCCTACAGACGCAGGAAGACGACGCACCCGGTCCACCGAGCGCACGAGTGCGCAGTCACGGCAGGTGCACGACGACGTGGAGGGGGCCCGGAGGCGAGTCTGGGTGCCTACCCAAGATATGACCTGGAGTTGTGTTTCTCGTGGCTACCTTCCTGTATCGACTCGGCAGTGGTGCCTTCCGGTGGCGCTGGTTGGTGGTGCTGTTGTGGTTCGCGGCGCTGGGAGCGGCCGGTTTCGGTGCGGTCAAGGCTCCGGCCGCCGACGACAGCGGCACATCGTTCATGCCGGGGATCGAGGCGCAGAAGGCCTACGACCTCATCGGTGAGCGTTTCCCTGGCGCTGACGCGAACGGCGCCAACGCCCGGATCGTGTTCGTCGCGCCCGACGGCGAGAAGGTGACCGCGACCGACACCCGTGCGGTCATCGACGACTTCGTCGCCGAGACCGACAAGGGTTCCCAGGTCGCGAGCGCGGTCAGCCCGTTCGCGGCGGACGCCGTCAGCAAGGACGGCTCCACCGCGTACGCCGTGGTGACCTACAAGGTGGCGGCCGACGACCTGACCGACGCCAGCACGGACGCTCTGGAGAATGCGGTCGACGATGCCCGTGACAAGGGGGTCACCGTCGAAGTGGGCGGTACGGCTCTGGCCACTCAGCCGGCCGCGGGCGGATCGGCGGAGGCGATCGGTATCGGTATCGCCGCGATCGTTCTGCTCATCACTTTCGGTTCTCTGGCCGCCGCGGGTCTGCCGCTGCTCACCGCGGTCATGGGGGTCGGCGTCTCCATGGCGGGAATCATCGCGCTGGGCAGCACCTTCGGGCTGTCGCTCACCACCGGCACCCTGGCCTCCATGCTCGGCCTGGCGGTGGGCATCGACTACGCCCTGTTCGTGGTCTCCCGGTACCGGGAAGAGCGCTCACGCGGCCGTGATCCGCGTGAGGCGGCGGGGCTGGCGGTCGGCACGGCCGGCTCCGCGGTGGTGTTCGCGGGCCTCACCGTGATCATCGCGCTGGCCGGTCTGTCCGTCATCGGCGTGCCGATGCTGACCAAGATGGGGTTGTGTGCGGCGGGGGCTGTCGCCATAGGCGTGCTGGTCGCCCTCACCCTCGTACCCGCCCTGCTCGGCATGTGGCCGGACGCGGTGCTCTCGCGTGGTGTCCGTAAGGGCCGGCCCGGGGCGCTTCGTAAGCAGCGGAACGAGAACAACGGCGGCTCGCGGTGGGCGCGGTTCGTGATGCGCCGCCCGAAGGCCGTACTGCTGGTGACCGTTGCCGCTCTCGGCGCTCTGGCCGTGCCTGCCGCCAGTCTGCAGATGGGGATGCCCGGTGACGAGTCCAAGCCCACATCGACGACGGAACGCCGTGCCTATGACGCACTCGCCGAGGGCTTCGGCGCGGGGTTCAACGGACCGCTGACCATCGTCGTCGACGCCAGGAACTCCGACGACCCGAAGGGCGCCGCCACAGCGGTCGCCCAGGAGATCAAGGACACGAACGGGGTGGTGTCGGTCTCGCCGCCGCAGCTCAACCCCGACGGTGACACCGCGACCTTCTCGGCCGTGCCGTCCACCGGTCCGAACGACGAAACGACCAAGGATCTCGTGCAATCCATCCGGGCGGAGCGCGCCGGGCTGGAGGACAGTACGGGTGCCACGTTCGAGGTGACCGGCAGCACGGCGATGGACATCGACGTCGCCACCGCGCTGCAGGACGCGCTCGTCCCCTACCTGATCGTCATCGTCGCTCTCGCCCTTGTGCTGCTGCTGGTGGTCTTCCGGTCCGTCCTCGTTCCCGTCAAGGCCGCCTTCGGCTACCTGTTGTCGGTACTGGCCTCCCTGGGCGCGGTCGTGGCTGTCTTCCAGTGGGGCTGGGGGGCCGAGCTCCTGGGCGTCGAACAGACGGGCCCGATCATGAGCCTGATGCCGATCTTCCTGGTGGGCATCGTGTTCGGACTGGCCATGGATTACGAGGTGTTCCTCGTCGCTCGGATGCGGGAGGCCTACGTTCACGGTGACCGTCCCGCGCAGGCCGTCGTGGCGGGCTTCCGCCACAACGCACGTGTGGTGGTCGCCGCGGCGGTCATCATGATCGCCGTCTTCTCCGGATTCGTCGGCTCCACGGAGTCAATGATCAAGACGATCGGTTTCGGTCTCGCCATCGCCGTGCTGTTCGACGCGTTCCTCGTCCGCATGACCATCGTGCCGGCGGTCCTGGCGATTCTCGGCGAGAAGGCCTGGTGGCTGCCGCGATGGCTGGACCGTCTGCTGCCCCGGGTGGACATCGAGGGCGCCGCGCTCACCGCGGCACCCACCGACTCGCCGACCGGATCGGCGCGGCGGGAGCCGGTACGCACCTGACCACCCGCCATCGTCGGGGGAGCGGTGCCGTCATCGACGGCACCGCTCCTTCGACGGTCACCATGGTGTCGTCCGTGTCTGTTTCCGGGAGATCGAGATGAGTACGAGCTGGCGGATCGAGGCCGCGCGGCGGCCACGCACGGTGGAGCTCGGGGGGCTGCTGCTGCTTTTCGGGACGACCGCGATGGGCTGTCTTGTCACCACCTGGACGACTCCGGCACCGCTCTCGCTGTGGCCCGGGATCGTACTGTCCGCCTTCTGCTGTCTGGCACTGCTCCGGCGTCACCGGCACCCCCTGCCCGTGCTGGGATTCATCACCGTGCTCACCATGGCCGAGGGGGCCGTCGGCTACCTCATCACGCCCCTGCTGATGGGCCCGCTGATGGTGTCGCTGTACTCGGTGAGCCTGCGCGCCGACCGTACGACAGCCCGCAACGTCTCCCTTCTCGCTGCCGCGTGCATCGTCGTGACCGGTCTGTTCCTCGATCCGTCCAGCCACCCCGTACTTCTCGGCGTCGTCAATCCGGCCGCCTGGGTGCTGCTGTCGGCGCTCCTCGGCAGCTACGTCGGCGTACGACGTTCCTACGCCGCCGACCGCGCCGAACAGGCCGAACGGGCTCGTGCGGAGGAGGCCCGCCATCACGTGGTGCAGGAACGCATGCGTATCGCCCGCGAACTGCACGACATCGTCGCCCACCATCTCGCTCTCGCCAACGCCCAGGCGAGCACGGCAGCGCACCTGTACCGGACGCACCCGGACAAAGCCTTCGAGATGCTCAACTCTCTCTCGACGACCACCGCCGACGCCCTGCGTGAGCTCAAAGCCACTGTGGGAGTGCTGCGCCAGGACACCGAACCCGATGAAACCGACGACAGCCTCGCTCCTGCCCCGGGGCTCGGCCAACTGCCCGATCTGACAGCCGCGTTCTCCACCGCCGGACTTGACGTCAGCATCACGGTCAGTGGCCCGCCACAACCGCTCTCCCCCGGGGTGGACCTGGCAGCCTTCCGCATCATCCAGGAAGCCCTCACCAACGTCACCAAGCACGCGGCCACCGGGCGGGCGGACGTCCGGCTCAGGTATCACCCCCACTCACTCAGCCTGACGATCTCCAACGAGACAGCCGCGGGGACCGCGCGTGCCGGGGCTTCCGAGCCCAGCCGTGGCTTTGGGCTGATGGGCATGCGCGAACGCGCGCAGTCCGCTGGCGGGAGCCTCACCGCGGGTCCCTGCCCTGGGGGTTTTCAGGTCTCCTGCACTCTCCCTCTCCAACCCACCAGCTAAGGCATCACATGACGATCCGTGTCCTGCTCGCCGACGACCAGGCCCTCCTGCGCAGCACGTTCCGCATCCTGATCGACAGCGACCCCGAGATGACCGTCGTCGCCGAGGCCGCCGACGGCCAGGAGGCGGTTGATCTCGCCCGCGAGCACCATCCCGATGTCATCGTCATGGACATCCGTATGCCTGGCCTCGACGGACTTGCCGCCACCTCCCTCATCGGCGCGGACCCCACGCTCTCCGCCACCCGCATCCTGATCCTCACCACCTTCGAGGACGACCAGAACGTCGCCAATGCCCTGCGCGGTGGGGCCAGCGGTTTCCTGGGCAAGGGCGTCACCGCCGAAGCGCTGCTCGCGGGTATCCGGACCGTCGCGGTCGGGGACTCGCTCCTTTCCCCCACCGCCACCCGATCCCTGATCGGTCGGTTTCTGTCCACGCCCGATCCCCATGACCGGCTTGCCTCACCCCGTGAGCTGGAACTTCTCACCGACAGGGAACGTCAAGTCATGGCGCTGGCCGCTCAGGGCATGAGCAACAACGAGATCGCGGATCAACTGGTCCTCAGCCCTCTGACCATCCGCACCCACATCCACCGCGCGATGACCAAACTGCATGCCCGGGACCGGGCCCAGCTCGTCTTCATCGCCTACCGGACGGGTCTCGTCAGCGCCCGGCCCGATCCGAAGGACCGGCCCTAGTGTCCTGCGCCTGAAATCCTGGCGTTAAGTTGCTACGGTTTCAGGATGTCGTTTTCGGGGCGCTCTTCCGTCGAGTTTGTGTTGACCACT
>NZ_JBITIB010000020.1:0-50227 GCF_044458565.1 Streptomyces sp. NPDC050433
GGGGGTGGGGGGGGGGGGGCCCCGGGGGGGGGGGGGGGGGGGGGGGGGGGGGGGGGGGGCGGCCCCCCCCGCCCCCCCCCCCCCCCCCCCCCCCCCCCCCCCCCCCCCCCCACGTCCGGGGGTCAGGACAGGGTGGGGACGATCTCGCGGACCTTGGCCGCGATCTCGGTCGGGAGCGGCGCGTAGCCGGCCTCGCTCAGGACCTTCTGGCCCTCGTCGCTGACGGTGTAGTTGAGGAACGCCTTGACGCTGGGCAGGGTCTCGGCCTTGTTGCCCTTGTCGCAGGCGATCTCGTACGTCACCAGGATGATCGGGTAGGCACCCTCGGCCTTGGTGGCGTAGTCCAGCTCCAGGGCCAGGTCACTGCCGGTGCCCTTGACCTTGGCGGCGGCGATGGCCTTGGAGGCGTTCTCCGTGGTGGCCTCGACCGGCGCACCGGCGCCCGTGTCGACCTTGACCGTGGTCAGGTTGCTGGCGGTCGCGTAGGAGAGCTCGAAGTAGCCGATGGCGCCTTCGGTGTCCTTGACGCTGGAGGCGACGCCGGAGGAACCGCTCGCGGCCTGGCCGCCCTTGGCCTCCCACGACTTCGAGCTGTCGTCGTACTTCCAGTCGGCCGGGGCCGCGGCCTTGAGGTACTTGTTCAGGTTCTGCGTCGTACCCGACTCGTCCGAGCGGTGGAAGGCCTGGATCGCGGTGGCCGGGAGCTTGGCGTCGGGGTTGAGGTCCGCGATCGCCTTGTCGTTCCACTTGGTGATCTTCGAGTCGAAGATCTTCGCGAGGGTCGGGCCGTCCAGGACGAGGCTGTCGACGCCGGGCACGTTGAAGCCGATGGCGACGGGGCCGCCGACCATCGGGAGGTTGATGCCCTTGCCGCCCTTGCAGATCGCCTCGGAGGCCTTGACTTCCTCGGGCTTCAGCGCGGAGTCGGAGCCCGCGAAGGCGACCTGGCCCTGCGTGAACTTGGTGATGCCACCGCCGGAACCGATCGGCTGGTAGTTGATCTCGACGCCCGCGCAGGCCTGCTGGAAGTTCTTGACCCAGAGGTCCATCGCGTTCTTCTGGGCACTCGATCCGGCGGCAAGGATCTGGCCCTTGGCGTCGTCACACTTGATGCTGGAGGCGGCGGCGGTCTTGTCGCCCGTGCCGGAGGCCTTCGTGTTGTCGTCCGAGCCGCACGCCGTGAGAACCAGGGCGCCGGAGACGGCGAGAGCACCGAGCGCGGTGGCGCGCAGCCGGTTCTTGCGCTGAAGCTTCACTTCGGGTGTTCCTTCCAGAAGCCGCCTGTGTGCGATGTGCACTTCTGCGGCGGCGTGCGTCGATGTGGTGGGTCCGGCGGTGTGCCGGTCACCGTTTGTAAGGCCGAAATTAGGCAGATCAGGTGAAGCCGCCGACGGGTGGGAGTGAACGGGAGGTGAACCGTGACGGACAGCCTGGTGCGGCTGCGGCCGTGATCGGTGCTCGACACGGCGTGACCGCCGAGAAAGTGCGCCCCATGGAATCCGGGGTCGCGAACCGGGTGTGGCTCCTGGGGCCGGACCTGGTGCTGCGTGTGCCGCGTACGGAGGCGTCCGTCGCGGACCTGGTGAAGGAGGCGGCGGTGATTCCCGTCGCGCGGGCGGCGGGGGTGCTGACGCCGGCGCTGGTCACCTTCGACGACAGTCGTACGGACGTGGACGTGCCGTACATGGTGCTGGAGCGGGCGCCGGGGGTGGACCTCGCGGGCCGTCACGGGATCGGGGCGGGCGCGGAGGGTGTCTTGCGGGAGGGCGTTTTCCGTGAGGTGGGGCGGGAGCTGGCCCGGCTGCACCGGGTGACACCCGCGGGCGTGGGGGAGTTGGCCGGCGTGCCGGTGGAGTACGACCCCGACGCCGGAGCCCCGCACCGGCTGGTCGACGGTCTGCTGGCGGACGGCATGCTCGACGCGGAGGCCGCGCGCTGGCTGCGGGGCTGGTTCGACCGGCTCGCGGAGCGGATTGCCGGTGGGGCGTCGCGGGTTCTGGTGCACGGTGACATCGCCCCGCAGAATCTGCTCGTGACGCCGGGCGCGGGGTCGGGGTCGCACGCGCGCACACTCACGCTCACGGGGATCGTCGACTGGGGCGACGCGATGTGGGCGGACCCGGCGGTCGAGTTCGCCAAGACGCCGCTGTGGGGCGTTCCGGCGATGCTCGACGGCTACCGGGAGGGCGGCGGGGCCTCCGAAGACGGCCCGTACGACTCGTACGCCTGGGAGGCGCGCGTACTGCGCTACCACCTCACGTGGGCGCTCGCCCGCCTGAAGAACCCCGCGCCGGTTCCTGACGAGCGTCACTGGACGGCGCCCCCGGCCGCCCGGCTGCTCGGCATCCTGCGGTTCTTCGCCTCCTCGCCGCCCGAGCCGTGGTCGGGGCTCGCGTAGCCGGAGCGTCGTACATCCAGTTTCCAACTCCTCTCCATGGTGGGGCGGTTGAGGGGCGCCCACACTCGAAGGACCGGCCGTCGGTCCACCGAGGGAGGGAAAGTGATGGGGGTTGTACGAGAAGGAGTACGGGTCAGCACATGGATCGGCGGCGGGATCGTCGCCCTGGCGGTGCTGGGTGTGATCGGCACGTTCGTCTTCGGGGGCGCGGGATGGATCACCGCCCCGTTCCGTGGGGAGGCGCAGGAGCGGGAGAACACCGTCGGGTCGGCCGCCTTCCGGCAGTCGACCTACCAGGAGTTCTTCGATCTGTGCGAGGCCGCGCAGAACGCCGAGGGTGCGATCCAGGCGCTCAAGGAGGAGCGGGGGTCCGCTTCGGAGGTCCGCAGGACGCAGATCGACCAGTCGGTCACGGCGCTGAAGGCGTCGCGGATCGAGTCGATCAACGACTACAACTCAAAGGCCGCCCAAGAGCACCGCGCGCCGTTCCGTGACCGGGATCTGCCGTACCGCCTGGACGCCGATGCCGGCAAAACCACCTGCGCCATCCCGGGATAGGGGGCAGTACAGCATGAACACGATCACACGCACCGTCGTGGCTTCAATGGCGGCGCTCACCCTGGCGGTGGGCCTGACCGCCTGCGAGGACGATTCCAGCCGGGGCAAGGAGACCAAGGCCAAGGAGAAGAGCTACGACCAACTCGTGGCGAACCAGCCCGCCGGGAGGATGGAGTACTCGCCGACCCGCGAGGCCATCAACCAGTGGGTGAAGACGTGGGGCAAGCGGGGAAAGCTGAGTTACGTCTACATCCAGAACGGCAAGGGCGAGTACGGGTACTTCGTCATGAAGGGCATGCCGGTCGCGCGCTGCCAGATGCTCACGCCGACGGAGAAGGTGGACCGCTCGACCAACGGCACCGCGGTCGTGTCGCTGCCGGGTATGGACGGCACGTACTCGTCGGGCTCGATGTGCGACACGTACTACGGCTTCGATGCCACGACCGGTGTTTTCATGGAGTTCACGGTCGGGACGAACCAGTCGTTCTTCCTGTTCGACAGGCCCATGACGATGCCGGAGTACGCCAGCGCCCAGCAGCTGGGCCCGACTTCTGTCGAGGACGTCAAGGACTGATCCCGAGGCCGAAACCGCGTCCGGGGTGTGCGCTCCGGCCGGTCGGTGCGCACGGCGCTGCACGTGGCTTGTTGAACGCTAAGCGGCGACGGCGACGGCGATGGGGCCACGAGGGAACGATGCCTGTTTCACTCGTGGTTCAGGACGGCTCGTACTCCTCATGCGGGACCGCCCGTTCCCACTCTCCTGGCAGAGCAGTCGCCGAACTGTAGGGAAGCGAGATGGACGACGAACCGCTGTCGGAGTGGGCGGAGCGCCGTGACGCGAAGATCGGGCGGCTTCGCGCTGTTCCCCTCGCCTCAGGCGACGGCCCCAAGGGCTCGCATCTGAACCCGGACGCGCCCCGCGCCATCCAGAGATGGAACGGGCATTCCTGGGAGCCTCACGGATTCGCGTCCAACCTCACCGAGACGAAACGCCTCCTGTACCCCGAGGCCAGTGAGCCTCCGGCCTCGGGGCGAGTGCCGCGAGTGCCCAAGCCGCCCGGCTCAGGCACCGGCAGGCACCGGAACCCCAGGCGCCCTGGTCCGACAGGGCTTAAGCCTCCGGCGCGCCCCTCGTCGGCAGTGAGTTCAGCAGCGCGTCGACCAGCAGGCGGTCGCGCGGCTGGGTCAGGAGGTCGCGGGCCGTGGGCGGGGTGAGCCAGAGGATGCGGTCCACTTCGTGGTTCGGTTCGAAGGCACCGTCCGTCACCTCCGCCGCCCAGTAAATGACCTGCTTGGGGCGGCCGTTGGCCAGGTAGCTGACCGTGCCGAGCCGGGCGCCGGGGGAGCAGTGGTGGCCCGTCTCCTCCAGGACCTCGCGCAGCGCCCCCGTGAGGGCGTCCTCCGCGTGCTTCAGCTTGCCTTTCGGATGGGACCAGTCGTCGTACTTCGGCCGGTGGACCAGGCAGATCTCCGTGTCATCGGCCGAGTAGGGCGACTTCCGCCACAGCACGCAGCCCGCAGCCAGGACGGTTCCCGTCCTGCCGCTGCCGGCGCTCTCGCTCACGGCGCGGTCACCGCCCTCCGCCCCCAGATCCGCTGGAACTCGAAGCGCGCCGCCTCCACCTCGTGCCGCTGGTCCGCGTGCAGCACACCGAGCGCGTACGCCGTCGCCGGGGCGATCCGCGGCGTACGGGCCGCGTTCGCCGCTGCCGCCGCCGCCTCGGCCGCGTCGCGGTGCCGGTCCAGTGCACGGCCCGCCTCGGCGAGCACCGTGTCCGGGGCCCCGCCCGTGGGCCGGACCTCCTGGGCGTACCGGTGCAGCCTGAGCAGCAGCCGCACCTGGTGCCACGGGGCGTCCTGGGCCTCGCCGTCGGAGGGCGTGGAGAGGCCGTGGACCAGGGCCTCCGCGTTGTACGGGTGCGCGGCGCGCGACAGGGGCAGCGCGGACACGGCGTCGAGCAGCCGCCGTTCGGCCGCGCTCTGCGGCGCCGCCAGGATCTCGGCGGCGGGCGCGCCGGCGACCGACGCCAGCGGGACCTCGGAGGCCAGTACGGCGACGGCGTCGGCCACCGCGTGGAAGCGGGACGAGCCCAGCGCCTGGAGCGCGGCCGAGTGCGACCGCGTACGCGCGAGCGTCAACTGCCGCTCCAGCAGCGCCCCGGCGCGCGACGCCCCGACGGTGAGCGCCCCCGCGGCCGACGCGTCGGAGGCCTCCGGGCCGCTCTCGCCGTTACGGGCGGCAGGCGCCGTACCCGCGCCCGACAGCCGCACCAGCGCCGACACCAGCCGGTGGAGCCGTGCCGTGCACGCGTACTCCTGCGCGAGTGTGCCGGACAGCCAGCCCAGTTCCGTACGGAGCTGGTCCGCCCACACCGGGTCCAGCAGCACCCGGAACGTGTGCAGACCGGCCGCGATCCGCCGCGCCGAGCAGCGCAGCGCCGACGCGGCCTCCTCGGCCGCCGCCGTGTCCGAACCGCTCTCCCCGTACAGCCGCAGGCTGCGCAGGAAGTCCCCGCAGCGGGTGTTCAGATACCCGGCGAGCAGCTGCCCGGCGGTCGCCTCGAAGGCGTCGTCGGGGGGTGCGGGCCGAGCCGTACCGACCGAGCCGGCGGTGTCTGCTTCATGGTGCTGCACGCCGGCGCCTCCGGGCGTCAATGAGCATTTCCTGTACGTGCCTGAGCGGCTGCCCGTCCGCGTCGACGGAGTGCCGGGTCCAGTCCCCGTCGGGGCCCAGATGCCAGGAGGCGGTGTTGTCCGCCATGCCGGTCTCCAGGAGCCGGGTGAGGGCCGCGCGGTGCGCCGGGTCGGTGACCCGTACCAGGGCCTCGATACGGCGGTCGAGGTTGCGGTGCATCATGTCGGCGCTGCCGAACCACACTTCGGGCTCGCCGCCGTTGCCGAAGGCGAAGATCCGGGAGTGTTCGAGGAAGCGCCCGAGGACGGAGCGCACCCGGATGTTCTCCGACAGGCCGTGCACGCCGGGGCGCACGGCGCAGATGCCCCGCACCCAGATGTCCACCGGCACGCCTGCCTGCGCCGCGCGGTAGCACGCGTCGATCACGGCCTCGTCGACCATCGAGTTGACCTTGATGCGTACGTAGGCGGGGCGGCCCGAACGGTGGTGCGCCGCTTCCTTGTTGATCCGGGTGATCAGCCCGTCGCGCAGCGACTTGGGCGCGACGAGCAGCCGGCGGTAGGTCTCGCGCCGTGAGTATCCCGACAGCCGGTTGAAGAGGTCGGAGAGGTCCGCCCCGACGTGCGGGTCCGCCGTGAGCAGGCCCAGGTCCTCGTAGAGCCGTGCCGTCTTCGGGTGGTAGTTGCCGGTGCCGACGTGGCTGTAGCGGCGCAGGGTCTCGCCCTCCTGCCGGACCACGAGCGACAGCTTGCAGTGCGTTTTGAGCCCGACCAGCCCGTACACGACATGACAGCCGGCCTCTTCGAGCTTGCGCGCCCATTTGATGTTCGCCTGCTCGTCGAAGCGGGCCTTGATCTCCACGAGGACCAGGACCTGCTTGCCCGACTCGGCGGCGTCGATCAGGGCGTCGACTATCGGGGAGTCGCCGGACGTCCGGTAGAGCGTCTGCTTGATCGCCAGCACTTCCGGGTCGCCGGCCGCCTGCTCCAGGAACGCCTGGACGGAGGTGGAGAACGAGTCGTACGGGTGGTGCAGCAGTACGTCGCGCTCCCGCAGCGCCGCGAAGATGTCCGGCGCCGACGCCGACTCCACCTCCGCGAGGTCGCGGTGCGTGCCCGCGATGAACTTGGGGAACTTCAGCTCCGGCCGGTCGAGCTTGACTATCCCGAACAGACCGGTCAGATCCAGCGGCCCCGGCAGCGGATACACCTCGGCGTCCGACACCTTCAGCTCGCGGACCAGCAGGTCAAGCACGTACGGGTCGATCGACTCCTCGACCTCCAGCCGCACGGGCGGGCCGAAGCGGCGCCGCGTCAGCTCCTTCTCCAGCGCCTTGAGGAGATTCTCCGCGTCGTCCTCCTCCACCTCCAGGTCCTCGTTGCGGGTGACCCGGAACATGTGGTGCGCCAGGACCTCCATGCCCGGGAACAGCTCCTCCAGGTGCGCCGCGATGACGTCCTCCAGCGGCACGTACCGCTGTGGGGACGCCTCCAGGAAGCGCGTCAGCAGAGGCGGGACCTTGACGCGGGCGAAGTGGCGGTGGCCGCTGACGGGGTTGCGGACGACGACCGCGAGATTGAGGGAGAGCCCCGAGATGTACGGGAAGGGGTGCGCCGGGTCCACGGCCAGCGGCGTCAGGACGGGGAAGATCTGCTGCCGGAACAGGGTGAAGAGGCGCGCCTGCTCCTTCTCCGTGAGGTCGTCCCAGCGGATCACGTGGATGCCCTCGTCGGCGAGCGCGGGGGAGACGTCCTGCTGGAAGCAGGCGGCGTGCCGGGCCATCAGCTCGCGCGACCGGGTCCAGATCAGGTCGAGAACTTCGCGGGGCTGGAGGCCTGAGGCCGAACGGGTGGCGACGCCGGTCGCGATGCGGCGCTTCAGGCCCGCGACGCGGACCATGAAGAACTCGTCCAGGTTGGACGCGAAGATGGCGAGGAAGTTCGCCCGTTCGAGCAGCGGGGTGGCCGGGTCCTCGGCCAGTTCCAGTACGCGCTCGTTGAAGGCGAGCCAGCTGCGCTCACGGTCGAGGAAACGGCCCTGGGGCAGCTCCCCGCCCTGCGGGCCGTCGTCCTGCTCGTACGCGTCGAGATCGGAGTCGAGATCGGGCTCCAGGTCGGACACGGCGGCGGCCACCGCGTGCGGCCGGTGTGCGGCGATGGAACCGACGGACGGCTGCGGGTGGACCGGGGTCTCGGCGGGCTGCTGGCTCATACCTCCATTGTTCCGCGCGGAAGGCACGACGGGCGCGTCGGAGACCGCGGGGGCGAGGCGGAACCTGCCGTTGGGAGTGGGGGGCACAGCGGGGTGCATTCCGCGAGGGTCGCAACCTCGTCTGAATGGCCGGTAACGGCGACATGACGTACAGGGAAGCGGGGCGGGGCGTGGCGGGGCGGCGCCCGCGGGGGTACGGGGGTCCCATCCGCTTCCCCGTGGCGGACGGGACCCCCGTGTCTGCGCCCCTGGCCGGGGGTCAGGCGTGGCGTCGGCGCAACACCTTGAACGCGGCGAAGACACACGCCGCGGCCAGCACCAGCACGATGCCGGTCTCGACGAGCTGGAGCGGCCAGAAGTGCGAGGCGGGGTGGTACTCGGCGTACCGGCCCGTGGCGCCGCGGTCCGCCAGGCACGCGGGCATGTCCGGGTCGACGGAGACGCACTGCGGGCCGGAGCGGCGGTCGCCGTTGGCCATGATCACTCCGCCTTCCAACCACCACTCGGTGGAGCCGCCGACCGGGCCCGGCGAATCCAGAGGGGTGGTGGCGAACGCCGTGGGCCACAGGTGCTCCCGTGCACCGTTCAGAGCCAGATACACCCCACCGAACGCGAGCAGGGTGACGGACATCGCGGGGACGGTACGCGCGGCCAGCAGCCCGACGAGCGCTCCGGCCGCGATCCCGAACAGGGCGTACGCCAGGGGGAGGGTGCCGAGCGAGAGATATGTGGTGATCTCGTACCACGGCCGCGGGTCGTACGCGGTGTTGTCCGGGAGGGACGACGCGGTCCAGGCACGGACGGCCGTCAGCACCGGGACGAGCAGCAGCACCGGCACCGCGAAGGGCAATAGCTTCGCGGTCAGCCAGCGGGCCGGGCTGACGGACTGGGTCCAGGCCAGCTTGTACGTCCCCGACTCCAGCTCCCGCGCGACCACGGGACCCGCGACGAACACACCCAGCACCATCGGCAGCAGCTGGAGGAAGAGGCTTCCGTACCCCATCACATAGTGGAAGGAGTTCATGTCGTCGCTGAAGTCGCGGGCGACCTGGGAGCAGTCCGGCCCGTTGGGGCCGTCGGGTTTGCAGCCCGTAGCCGCGAAGTCGTCCGTGACGCTGCCGGCCCAGATCCGGTACGCGACCAGGATCAGCGCGCCGACGAGCACCGCGGCGGCGGCGATCAGCAGGGCGGTGCGGTGCTGTCGTACGGACACCCAGAGCGGACCGCGCAGCGCGGTGCGCGCCGACGCCGGTGCGGGTGCCGGTGGCCGTTCGAGGAGCGCGCTCATGCCGTCACCGCCGTGGGGCTGTGCTGCTCGGCGCTGGGGGTGAGGAGTATGGGCGCCTCGGGTGAGCGCAGATGGGCGAGCAACAGGTCCTCCAGCGTGGGGTGCAGGGACTGCCAGTCGGCGTCGACCGGGCCTTCGGGGCGGATCAGCGCGGTCAGTTGGCGGCCGGTGGTGCGGGACTCCACGACCGTGTGCGGCGCGAGGTCGCGTACGGGGCCGGTGACCAGCCGGTGCGCGGTCAGCAGGTCCTCGGTCTCGCCACCGAGGCGGATGTGCCCGCCGTCGACGAGCAGCAGGTAGTCGCAGGTGCCTTCGAGTTCGGTGAGGATGTGGGACGAGATCACGACCGTGGTGTCGTGCTCCGCCGCCTCGGCCATGAGCGTGCCCATCAGCTGGTGGCGGGCGAGCGGGTCGAGGTCGGCCATCGGCTCGTCCAGCAGCATCAGTTCGGGGCGTTTGCCGAGGGCGAGGGCGAGCGCGACGCGGGTGCGCTGGCCGCCGGAGAGCGTACGGACGCGTACGCCGGGGTCGAGCCGTCCCTCGGTGACGATCCGCTCGGCGGTCTCCATGTCCCAGCGGCCGGGGTTCAGCTCGTACCCCATGCGCAGGGTGTCGCGGATCGTCAACTGCCCGTACAGCGGCTTGTCCTGGGCGACGTACGCGATGCGGTCGCGGGCGTCGGCCGGGTGCTCGCCGAGCACGCGGACGTTGCCCTCGGTGGCCGGGAGCAGTCCCGCGGCCTGGGCGAGGAGGGTGGACTTGCCGGCGCCGTTGGGGCCGACGAGGGCGCAGATACGGCCGGCGGGCACCCGGAAGGAACAGTCGCGCAGGGCCCAACGGCCCTTCCTCCGGTAGCGCTTGCCGAGGCCGGTCGCCTCGATCGCCGCGGCTGTCATGAGTGTTCCCCCTGCTGCTGATGCTGGTTCTGATGGTGGGTGGTGAAGCGTTCGTCGACGACGGCGGTGAAGAGCGCGGTGACGTCGTCCTTCTCCAGGCCGCCCGCGCGGGCCCGTTCGGTCCATGCGGCGAGTTCGGCCCGCAATTCGTCGCGCAGTGCGCGGTGGTCGGCCGAGTCACCGCCGCCGAGCGTGCCGCGTACGAAGGTGCCGAGCCCGCGGCGGCCCTCGGCCAGGCCCTCGCGTTCCAGCTCGCGGTAGGCCTTGAGGACGGTGTTGGGATTGATGGCCGTGGCTTCCACGACCTCGCGTGCCGTGGGCAGTTTGTCGCCGGGCTCCAGCAGGCCGAGCCGCAGCGCCTGTTTGGTCTGCTGGACGATCTGGAGGTACGTGGAGACACCGCTGCGCCGGTCGATGCGGTATTCGATCACCCGCAAGCACCCTTTCACTAGGGAAGTAGTGAAAGCATGGAACGAAGAAGGGGCGGTGTCAACTCCACCGCCCCATCCGCCTACTTGACCAGGTGCTTCCGGTTTACGACTCCGTCCGGTACATGAGGTCCACCTCGTGCGTCGTGAAGCCCAGGCGCTCGTAGACCGTCACGGCGGCCGTGTTGTCCGCGTCGACGTAGAGCATCGCCGTCGGCAGGCCCTGCGCGGCCAGGTGCCGCAGCCCGATCGCGGTGAGCGCCTTGCCGAGGCCGCCGCCCTGCGCGTCGGGACTGATGCCGACGACGTACACCTCGCCGAGGTGTTCGGCGGCGTGCACCTTGGTCCAGTGGAAGCCCACGAGCCGGCCGTCCCGCTCGGCCAGGAAGAAGCCCTTCGGATCGAACCACGGCTCGGCCTCGCGGTCGGCGAGATCGCGCTCGGTGAGTCCGCCCTGCTCGGGGTGGTGGGCGAAGGCGGCGGCGTTGACGGCGAGCC
This sequence comes from Streptomyces sp. NPDC050433, assembly GCF_044458565.1. Taxonomy (NCBI): domain Bacteria; kingdom Bacillati; phylum Actinomycetota; class Actinomycetes; order Kitasatosporales; family Streptomycetaceae; genus Streptomyces; species Streptomyces sp. NPDC050433. Next base: position 10,913 of record NZ_JBITIB010000020.1, read on the forward strand.
AGGCGGCCTCGTCCTGGCCGGGTACGAAGGTACGGACGGTGACACCCTCGGGCAGGACCGGCTCGGCGATGTCCAGGGGCTCCAACGGCCGCCGCAACTGGCGCAGTTCACGGAACATCGACAGCCCGAGCACCTGTGCCAGATGCCGCGCGGCCGACTTGCCGCCGTGCGCCCACACCCGCAGCCGCTTCCCGGAGGCGGCCAGCAACGCGGCCCCGAGCGCCCGCCCGTGCCCGCGCCCCCGGTGCGAGGGATGCACGACCAGCTCGGCGGCCGGCGCCTCGACGGGATCGGTGTCCTCCAGCTGGGCGTACCCCGTCAGCTCCCCACCGACGGTCAGCAGAAGATGCCGCACCCCGACCCGGGGCCCGCCCCGCAACTGCAACCGCCCCTGCTCGGACACGGCCTGCACCCCGTCGGACCGGGCTGCCGCGTCGAGCAGTTCGAGGACGGCCCGAGCCTGCTCGGGGGTCATCTCGTCAAGGGTCTCGATCTGTCGGCCCGGATCGGGGGCTGCCGTATCAGTCATGCCTCCGAGGGTACGGCGCGACCGCGCGTTCCCCCGGTTTCACGTGCGCTCGTCGACCGCCTCGGGCCGCAGGACCTTGTCGGCGATCCGCGACAGATCGTCGGCGCTGGGCATCAGCTCCTTCACCTTGTCCGGCAGACGGGAGAGGGCGGTGGCGGGGCGCCGTATGAGTTGGGGCCGCGGGTCGGGAGCGGCTGGTCGCGTTCATCACGGGCGGGATTCTCGCCGCCCTTCCGGCCGGGGCCACCGCCGCCAACACCGTCGCCCTTGAGGCGGGCGGTGTTTCGCGCCCACGGGGCGTCTCTCGCCGGCAAGGCGGCGTGATCAGGTAAGAGGGGCGGCTGCCTGGAGTTGGACGCCGCCGGCCCGGAAGACGACTGGTACTACGAGAACGGCGTGTGGTTCGAGGAAGAGGAGGAGGGCGACGAGAGAAGCCCGAAGCTCGAAGCGGACGCTTACGAGATCGTCTCCAAGCCGACGGTGGCGCGTCTCGACGGGCGTCCCGTGCTCGTGACCGGCGGAGGTCGGTTTGGCCTCTCCCATCCCGACGAACACGAGAACGTGGAACCGAAAACGCTGCGGTGAAGCGGGGGTTCGGGGTCGAATGCCGGTATGCCTCCCACGCCTGCCCGTCGCCCGACGTCCACGCGGCTTTCACCGTCGTGGCCGCCCGCGACGCGACTCGGGACGGCACCTTCCAACCGGACCTTCGTGCCGCCGAACTCCCCGGACTCGACCTCCTGTCCGCAAGCTGGGCTCTGGGGCGGCTTTGGGCGGCGCGACCCTGTCCCGCACGACCTTGGCCAACGCGGACCTGACCGGCGCGGGCCTGTCTGAAGCGGGTCTGTCCGGCGCGGACTTACTGAACGCGGACCTGTCCGGCGCGGAGAATCTGACGAAGGAGCAGGTTGACTCGGCCCGTGTTGACGGCACGACGCGGCTGCCTGCCTCGCTCTCGTAGCCCCTGGCGCCCCGGGAGTAGCAGACTCCCGGAGCCAAGCCCGGTGTCGACCTGTCGATTCGGGTTCACCGCTCACCGCGCTCCTCAGCTGAGGTTGTCGGCCCAGCCGCCCTGGATCATCGTCTGGAACGCCCACTCGCTGCCCCGCTTGATCAACACGTCGGCGTAGCACAGCTGTTGGGTCTCGCCCCCGGCCGTCATCGTCCAGTCGCGTATCTGGTCTTCGACGTGAGCCACACGTGCCTCCTGCCCCGAGCGTCGCTACGACGGCCAGATGACCGCACCCTCACGCACCACCAGCGGCTCGACCTCGTGTGACTCGTAGAAGCGGATCCACCCCAGGTTCACGGTGCCGTCGAGAACTCGGTGAAAATCGCCGGCCCGGGCCGCGAGCCAGCTCAGCAGTTCACCGGTGCGGTCGTACGGCGTGCCGATGGGGCCGCCCGGGACACGTCTGTGAGGCGGATCTCAGGCTTCACCCGACAGGCTCTAAGCGTCGTTCGCCCGGTTGCTGCGAGGCGGGCCCTGGAGGCCGTACAGTTCGGCGTCCGCGTGGTCGAGGGCCAGGCGTACGGCGCCGAGTGCCGGGGCCTCGGCGCCCAGCATCGAGATGGCGACCTGCGGTGGGTCCAGGCACAGTGCTTCGAGGTGTCGGCGCAGTGGTGCCGCCAGGGTTTCTCCGGCCCACGAGTAGCCGCCGCCGATCACGACCAGGTCGGGGTTGACGGTGAGGGCCATGGCGGCGGCGCCGTGGGCGAGGCTGCGGGCGAAGCGGTCGACGAGCTCGATGGCCTTCGCCTCGCCCGCGGCGGCATCGGTGAACACCTGTTCCTCGTTGTGGGTGTCCTGCAGTGCGGCAACGCCGTTGCCCTCCCAGTTGATGACGTCCAGCGTGCCGATCTCACCGGCCGCGCCGCTCCTGCCGCGATGGAGCCGGCCACCGAGGAGGAGGCCGGCGCCGATCCGCCGCCCGGCGAGGATGCAGATGCATTCGTCGGTGGACTGCGCGGCGCCGCGCCAGTGCTCCGCCAGGGTGGCGAGGTTGGCGTCGTTCTCGACATGTGCGGGGCAGCCGAACCACTCGCTCGCCGCATGGGCGAGGTCGAACCCGGTCCACTCGGGGATCGAGATGGAAAGGCGGATACGGCCGGTGGAGTCGATGATCCCGGGCATGCCCAGGCACAGCCCGTGGAGTCGGCTGTGCGGAACGGCGTTGTCGCGCAGGAATCCGGTAGCAGCCGCGCGGACGAGGTCGTGCCGCCCCTGTGCGTCCAGATCTTGTGGCAGCTCGGTGCGCCGTGTGGCGGCGACCGCGCCGTCGAGGCTGGCCAGGATCATCCGTGCCTGGCCCACGCCGATGTCGAGTCCGAGAACGTATCCGGCCTCGGCGCGGAAGCGGTAGCGGCGGGCGGGGCGACCGATGCCGCTTTCGGGCGAGACCTCCTCGATCCAGCCCTCCCGGTCGAGCTCGGTGATCGCGACGTCCACGGTCTGCCGGGACAGCGACGCGGCCCGGCCGATCTGGGTGAGCGTGAGCGACTCCGAGCCGCGCAGCACCCGCAGGACGGCGCGCACGTTGAGGCGCCGCAGCAGTGTGGGATCACCGCCGGAGAGGGGGGCAGTGTGCACGAGACCTCGCTTCCAGCGTCGTGCCGCCTTTTTGGGGCAGCCATTGGCCTAGCTTACGTAACTACGCGGCGTATTTCTAGCTGACTGCTATTGACCCGAGCCTGGGTCACCCTTAATACTCTGGCAACTTACGAAACAGATCGACGTAAAGCTGGTGCGGGCGAGTACTTCCGCCGCTTAGGCCTCCCCGCCAGGCACTGAGGAGCCCCGATGTCCGCAAGATCCTCCCACCAACTGGTCGGCCGCCGCTCGGTGTTCAGCCGCGCCCTCCTCGCCGCCGTCGGCCTCACCGCCGCCGCCGGGCTGACCGCTTGTGGCGGCCTGACCCCGGGAGGAGGCACCAAGAGTGCGGCCCCCTCCGGCCCCGTCTCCACGGCCCTGCCCGACGGCCCTGCCACGCTGACCATCGTGAGCTCCGAGAACGTCGGGATCACCAAGGCGCTGGCCGCCGCGTTTGAAGAAAAGCACCCGAACATCAAGGTCGACTTCCGGTACGCGGCCACCCAGGACGACTACGACAAGAGCCTCAACCTCAGGCTGTCCTCGGACAGCGCCCCGGATCTCGCCCTGCTCAACAAGCTCGGCACCACCGTCAAGGCCCAGCTCGTACGGAACCTGGACCCGTACGCCAAGGCCTACGGCTGGGACAAGACCTACCCGAAAGCCGAGCTCGACCAGTGGCGCTCCAGCGACGACGGCAAGCAGCTCGGCACCGGGCACCTGTGGGCAGGGTCGGCCGGGTTCTCGGTCGTCGGCGTGTACTACAACAAGGAGATCGCGAAGAGGCTCGGCATCCCCGAGCCGACCACCCGGGCGGAGTTCGACGCCGCCCTCGCCAAGGCCAAGGCGGCCGGCGAGCTCCCCGTGCAGCTCGGCACCCTGCGGGGCCACTCCTCCTACATCGTGCAGTCCGTCACTGACTCCGTCGACGGCGCCGCCACAACCAGGGACTGGGTCAACGGCAAGCCAGGTTCGACCCTCCTCACCCCCGGCGGCAAGGACGGGGCCGGCACGCTGGCGGACTGGGCGAAGAAGGGCTACCTGCCGGACGGCGCCAACGGTACCGACCTGCCCGGGTCGGTCGCGGCCTTCGCCAAGGGCGAGGGACTGTTCCTGTTCGACGGCAGCTGGGATGCCCAGATCATCGACAAGGCCCTGCCGGGCAAGGCCGGCTTCTTCCCCTTCCCCGGCACCGACGGCAAGGCCACGGGCATCGGCACCTCCGTGGCCTACGCCATCCCGGTCAAGGCGAAGAACCCCGATCTCGCCGCGGCGTTCCTCGACTTCATGAACAGTCCCGAGGCCGCACGGATCGAGTTCGCCACCGGCTTCCTCCCGGTCGCCCACGCCGACCAGGTCAAGGCCGACCCCAGCAGCGTCATGAACGACGTCGCCAAGTCCTGGGACGAGATCAACAAGGATGACGGCCTGGTCAACTTCTTCGCCAACACCAACGCCACCATGAACGACACGCTCACCGCGCAGGGCCAACAGCTCATCGCCGGGAAGATCACACCCGACGCCTACCTCAACGCCCTGCAGAACGACTGGAAGACAGGGCGACAGTGAGCAGCCCCCGTCTGCAACCGCACCAGCCGGCCGCACGCCGCTACCGCACTCCCGGGGAAGAGCCCCACAACCGGCGATCTCAGCCGCAGGTGCGGAAGGAGATGCCTGCGCGCACACTGCGCACCGGCCCCCGCCGACGCCGTGGCCGCAACGCCGCCTACCTCTACCTCGCGCCCGCGCTCGCGCTCTATACGGCCTTCGTGGCCCTGCCGTGGCTGCACACCATGTGGCTGTCCCTGTTCACCTGGGACGGCGTCACCCCCGGCACCTGGGCCGGACTCGACAACTACCGTCAGGTGCTCACCGATCCCGCGCTGCGGACCTCGATCCTGCACGCACTCGGTTTCATCGGCTTCTACTCGCTGCTGCCGATCGCCATCGGCCTGGTGCTCGCGGCCGTGATCGGCGGGCGAGGCGCCCGCCGCTATCCCCTCAGTCGCACCATCCTCTTCCTGCCGCAGGTCGTCCCGCTGGTCGCCGTCGGCGTCACCTGGCGCTGGATGTACTCCACCGACGGCATCGTCAACCAGGCCCTGCGGGCGGTCGGCCTCGGCTCGATCACGCGGGCCTGGCTCGGCGACTTCACCTGGGCTTACGTCGCCGTCGGCCTGGTCGGGACCTGGGTGATGCTCGGACTCTGCCTGATCATCTTCCAGGCCGGCATCCAGAAGATCGACACCAGCCTCTACGAGGCCGCCCGGATCGACGGAGCCGGCCCCGTACGGGAGTTCTTCGCCGTCACCCTGCCAGGCCTGCGCGCAGAGATCGGCATCGCCCTCACCATCACCGTGATCGCGGCCCTGGCCAGCTTCGACGTCGTCTACGTCACCACCGGCGGCGGTCCGGGCGACTCCACCACCGTCCCCGGTGTCCTCATCTACCGGCTTGCCTTCACCGACGGTCAGGTCGGTTCCGCCTGCGCACTGGCCGTCGTCCTGAGCGCGCTGGTCGCACTGGTCGTCCTCGCGATCAGCCGACTCACTCGGGAGCAGACATGAGCACCGACGCAAAGCCCCAGCGGGCCGCCCGCGGGAACCGCTTCGAAGGTCTTGCCGGACGGGCCGTGATCACGGCGTTCGTCATCGCCGTCATCGTTCCCTTCGCCGGCATCGTCCTGGCCGCATTGAACCCGCCCGGCACCATCGTGGCGGGCCTGCAGTGGCCGGACCACCCCACCCTGGCGAGCTTCGGCCAAGCGTGGTCGACCGCGGGCTTCGGTCAACTCCTGCGCAACAGCACCGTCGTGGCGCTCGGCGTTGTCCCGTTGGCGCTCGTCTGCGCGAGCCTCGCCGGGTACGCCTTCGCCACCATGGAGTTCCGCGGCCGCAAGGTCGTCTTCGGCTTCATCATGCTTGGACTCGCCCTGCCCTACGAAGCGGCCGTCGTCCCGCTGTACTACGACCTGCGTACGCTCGGCCTCACCGACACCCCGCTCGCCCTGATCCTCGCCCTGGTCGGCCTGTTCATGCCCTTCGGCGCCTTCTGGATGCGCGAGCAGTTCCTCGCCCTGCCCAAGGAGATGGTCGAGGCGGCCGCCGTCGACGGCGCCGGCAGCTGGACCACTTTGTGGCGGATCCTCATGCCCTGCGCCCGCCCGGCCCTGATCACCCTCGGACTGCTCTACTTCCTGTGGGCCTGGAACCAGTTCCTGCTCGCCCTGATCCTCATCCAGGACCCGGACGGCCGCACCGCCCCCGCCGGCCTCGGGTTCTTCGTCGGCGCGCACAACATCGACGTACCGCTGCTGTCCGCTGCCACGCTCATCATCATCGCTCCCGTCGTCGCGGTCTACCTCTTCTTCCAGCGGCACTTCATCGCCGGGATGCTCTCCGGCGCAGTCAAGGGCTGACCTCCCGGCCACCGCCGCACATCGGCCGGCCGGCACTCGCCTCCAGCTCCGTCACAGTCAAAGGACTCATCGCCATGCCCCATGCTCCCGTGCGCCCAGGACCCGCCTCCGCGAAGGCTCCCGTCCGGCTGCTCCGCCTGCTCCTCGTCGGAGCCGGAGGGCGCGGCAGCGTCTACGCCAGCCACGCCGCCTCCACCGGCCGCGCGCAGGTGGTCGCCGTCGCGGAACCCGACCGGCGCCGCGCCGACGAGGCCCGCCAGGTCCACCCCGATGCGGCGTTCTTCGACGACTGGCGGGAACTCGCCGAGACGGCACCCGAGGCGGACGCGGTGATCATCGCGACTCTGGACCCCGACCACGTCGAGCCGGCCGCGCGGTTCGCCGAACTCGGCTACCACATCCTGCTGGAGAAGCCGATGGCCACCAACGAGGGGGGCACCCGGGCCATCGCCGCCGCCGTCGAGCGTGCCAACGTGATGCTTTCCGTATGCCACGTCCTGCGCTACACCCCCTACACCGCCGGTGTGAAGGAGATCGTCGACTCCGGCCGGCTCGGCGACATCGTCAGCATCGAACACCTGGAGCCGGTCGGCTGGTGGCACCAGGCCCACTCCTACGTCCGCGGCAACTGGCGCCGCGAGGACCTCGCCGTCCCGATGCTCCTCGCCAAGTCCTGCCACGACCTGGACTGGATCTCCTACATCATCGACCGGCCGGTGCGCCAGGTCTCCTCCTTCGGCAGCCTCATGCACTTCCGCCCCGAGAACCGCCCCGTCGCCGCCGCAGACAACTGCCTGGACTGCCCGGTGGAGCCCGACTGCCCGTACTCCGCCAAGCGGCTCTACCTCGGGTGCCTCGGCGACCCGGGCCTCGAGCGCTGGCCCCTGGGCGCTGTCACCGACGCCCGCACCCCCGAAGGTGTCGAGCAGGCACTGCGCGAGGGCCCGTACGGGCGCTGCGTGTACGCCTGCGACAACGACGTGGTCGACCACCAGGTCGTCAACCTCGAATACGAAGGCGGGGCCACCGCCTCGTTCACCATGACCGCGTTCACCCCGCTCGCGCAGCGCAAGACCCGGATCTTCGGCACTCGCGGCTACCTCGACGGCGACGGCGTGCGGGTCACGGTCACCGACTTCGTCACCGGCCAGGAGGAGACCCTCGTCCTCGGCCTCGAGGGCCCCGACGCGGGCAGCGGCCACGGCGGCGGCGACGAGCGCCTGGTGGATGCCTTCCTCGACGCTCTCACCACCGGCGACCCCACCCACATCCTCTCGGACCCGGCCACCAGTCTGGAAAGCCACATGGTCGCCTGGGCCGCCGAGCGCTCCCGCCGCAGCGGCACCGTGCAGACCCTGGTCCGCTGACCACGAGTCGCGCGAAGGAGGGCCAGTGACACGGGGCGTCCCATGGCCGGGGACACGGGCGGCCACCACGGGGTGCCCGAAAGGAGCAAGTAACCGTGGTTGCCGTCGCGGCACAGGGATCAAGGCCGCACGGCTGAACATCGAAGGCCGCACGGAGCAGAGCCTCCACTGGCCAACCTCCGTGCGGGACGGACCCGATGTGGAGGTTGCCGCAGTGGGTGAGGCCGCCGCCCCACCCATGCGGACACCGCCGCCGTCGGCCTGTGTACTGCGGGACTGCCCGACATCGGAGCCGGGACGGTCCGGTTCGCTCCCAACCTGGGACCGCGCGACGTCGCCTTGGTATCCGCGGTCGCGGAACGGCCCAAGGCACCAGTGGCCCTGCGGCACGATGTATGTGCGGCGAACCTGGCCGAGCGGCGCCTGGGCGCCGGGCGGGGTGTCGACGACTTCCTCGTGGTGGTGCTCGGCACCAGGTCGTCCTCTCCATCGTCGGCGTGGACCAGGTGCCGCAGTTGGACTACTACCGGGCCAAGGCCCTCCAGAAGGCACTGCTCCGGCAGGGGCCGACGCCGTACTCGATCGTCCGCGCCACCCAGTTCTTCGAGTTCATGGACGCGGTGCTGTCCTGGAGCTCCGACGCGGAGACCGTACGGTGCCCGCCACCCGTATCCAGCCGATGGCCGCGGACATCGTGGCCGCGGTGGTGGACGTCGCGACCGGCGCGCCGCTGGGGGGAATCCGGAACATCGCCGGGCCGGACGTCTTCCCTCTCGAAGAGCTCGGCAGGATCACCGTGGCGGCACAGGGGGATGCCCGGAACGTCGTCCAGCTTGTTGGACAATTGGCTCCGGCCAGGTACGGGCCATCTGCCGCATGTATTTGACGTTGCTGCGGCTGAAGCCGCGCTGGTTGGGGAACTCCGTCCGCAGCTCGGTGGAGATCCGGTCGATGACCTTGGCCAATCGCCCCGTTCCGGTACGCGTCCGCCGAAGACCGCCCGTTGACGGGTATTGGCAACCAGGTCGTAACCAGAACACCCCTGTTGCTCTACGCGCGTGGACTCTAGGCTGCCGCTCGCAGCTGTTCTCGCTCACACGGAACTTCAAGCGGAAGCAACAAGGGGACCGATGTCACCGACACCGAAGAAAAACCGCACGGCCCGGCGGGTGCTCGCCGGCGTGGCCGGGCTTGCCACATTCGGCGCTCTCGCCGTCGCGGCGCCCGCAGCCGTCGGGGCGCAGGACGGGCCGGACCGCGGGCACCCCACGCCCCGCACCGTGGACGTCCAGCTGCTGTCCTTCAACGACCTGCACGGGAACCTGGAGCCGCCGGCCGGGTCCTCGGGCAATGTGAACGAGATCCAGGCCGACGGCAGCGTCAAGGCTGTTCCCGCCGGTGGTGTCGAGTATCTGGCCAGCTCGCTGCGGACCGCGCGCAAGGGCAACCCGTACTCCATCACCGCCGCGGCCGGCGACATGGTCGGCGCGAGCCCGCTGCTGTCCGGGCTGTTCCACGACGAGCCCACCGTCGAGGCGCTCAACAAGATCGACCTCGACGTCTCGGCCGTGGGCAACCACGAGTTCGACGAGGGCTCCGCCGAGCTGACCCGCCTGCAGAACGGCGGCTGTCACCCGACGGCCGGCTGCTTCGAGGAGGGCAAGGAGTTCCAGGGCGCCGACTTCCCCTACCTGGCGGCCAACGCCACGTACGAGAAGTCCGGCAAGCCGGTCCTCAAGCCCTACACCGTCTGGAAGAAGGACGGCGTCAAGGTCGGCTTCATCGGCGTGACCCTGGAGGGCACCCCGAACATCGTCACCGCCGAGGGCGTCAAGGGCCTGAAGTTCCACGACGAGATCGAGACCGTCAACAAGTACGCCAAGGAACTGGACCGCCAGGGCGTCAAGTCGATCGTCGCGCTGATCCACGAGGGCGGGGCCCCGGCCTCCACCTCGTACAACTACGACTGCGACAGCCCCGGCCCCGGTGACGGGATCTCGGGTCCGATCGTCGACATCGCGAAGGGCATCACGCCCAAGGTCGACGCGCTGGTCACGGGCCACACGCACCAGGCGTACGCGTGCACCGTGCCCGACCCGGCGGGCAACGACCGCATGGTCACCTCGGCGTCGTCTTTCGGCAAGGTCTACACGGACACCACGCTCACCTACGACCTGCGGACAAAGGACATCGTCCGTACGAAGGTGAAGTCGGCCAACCACGTCGTGAGCCGTGCCCAGGCCAAGGCCCAGGACATGACCGACCTGATCACGCGGTGGAACAAGACCGCCGCGCCGATCGCGGGCGCCCCGCAGGGCTACATCTCCGCCGACATCAACGGCCGCGGCTCCGGCACGCTCGAGCAGCCGCTCGGCAACCTCATCGCCGACGCGCAGCTCGCGGGCACGTCCCCGGCCGACAAGGGCGGCGCGCAGCTGGCGTTCATGAACCCCGGCGGTATCCGCTCCGACCTCGTGTACGCCGCTTCGGGTGGCGAGGGCGACGGCGTGGTGACGTACGGCGAGGCGTTCACCGTGCAGCCGTTCACCAACATGATGAACGTCGTGGACCTGACCGGCGCGCAGGTCATCACCGCGCTCCAGCAGCAGGTCAGCGGCTCCAACGCGGCGTCGCCCAAGATCCTCCAGGTCTCGAAGGGCTTCACCTACACGCTGGACCTGACCAAGACAGGCGCCGACCGGATCGTCACCGACTCGGTGAAGCTGAACGGCGAGGCGCTGGACCCGGCGAAGACGTACCGCGTCGCGATGAACGAGTTCCTCGGCGGCGGCGGCGACGGCTTCCCGGCACTGGGCGAGGGCAAGAACAAGCTGGTCGGCGCGTCCGACCTGGACCTGTTCAACGCCTACCTCGCGGCGAACTCCACGGCCACCACGCCGCTGGCGCCGCCGGCGATGGACCGGATCACGGTCATCCAGTAGTCACCGGAGCAGCCTGACCGAAGGGCGGCGGGACGGATACTCGTCCCGCCGCCCTTCGCCGTCATGTACCGCACGCCGGTCGCGGCGGGCCGATCGGTGCGCTCCCTACGTGCCGAGCCGCAACGTGAGTTCGGCCAGGTCGGCCACGAACCAGATGTCCCGGCCGCGGTTCGCCTCCCGTACGAGATCGGGCAGGGCCGCGCTGGCCAGCAGATGGTGCGAGATGTCGCCGACCACGGCCAGCCGGAGCCGGTAGGTGGCGAACTTCTGGAGAATCTCGCCGGCCAGCCCGCTGCTGAGGTCGTAGAAGCTGTCGTCGAACCGCCCGGCCGGGACCGCGATCAGCTCCGCGCCCTGGAAGGCCATGCCGACGAGGTGGTCGAGCGCGTCCTGCACGGTGGCTATCGGCGCGCCGTCGGGGTCGCAGACGAGTACCGGTACGCCGTGGTGTTCCACGATCAGGTCAGGCATGGTCGATCCCCCATCCTTCGGTGGGCAGCAGGTCGTTGCCCGGCCCCAGCACACTGTCGAGCAGGTTCAGCACGGCGGCGGTGTCGGCGGCGCCGCCGAGGACCACGATCTTCATGCGGGCCCGCTCCTTGTCGTAGACCACCTGGATACGCAGGGAGTCCGCGGTGTCCCGCACGGCCTGCACGCTCGCCGTGACGAGGGTGCTCAGCCGGCTCGCCGATTCCGGGCTGACCGAGTCGATCTGCACGATGCTCGACACCTCGACGTGCCGCCCGCGCGGAATACCGCCCGCGCTGGGTTCCTCGGTCTCCGGCGCGCTGGTCAGCGCCTCGAAGTCGGCCCGGCTGATGCGGTACTGCTTGCCGATCCGAACGGCCTTCAGCCGCCCGTCACGGACGTAGTTCCGCACCGTCCGCACATGCAGTCCCAGCCGCTCGGCGACCTCACCGACCGAGTACAGCTCGTGCTCATCCCTCTCCATATGCGCGAATGCTACCGCAAGCTTCCCTATTGGTGAGTCAGAGGGGAAGATAGGGAGTGATCAGCCCAGTGACGCGCTCGCCACGCGCAGCTCGTCCAGGGCCGCCAGAACGTACCCGGCCAGCTCGTCCTTGGCGTCACGCTCGCCCTCGGACCATGCGGCGAACCCTCGTTTGAAGGCGAGGACGCCCAGCTCGCCCGCGAGAGCCGCGGTCGGATCGGGTACGCCGCGGGCGACCAGGGCGGTCGTGATCGTGGCGGCGAGGGCCACGGTCTTGAGGGCGTCGCGCTCCTGGAGTTCGACGCAGGCGGCGATGGCCGCCTCCACGCGCGGGGCGAGTTCGCGATTGATGGGGCCCATCGCGGTCGACGCGCGCTCAAGGCCGGCGGCGACCGCCGCCAGCGGGCCGGCGTCGCCGGGTGCCTCGGTGATCCCCTCGGTCAGCAGCCGGCCCAGCGTCTCCTGTCCGGCCACCAACAGCTCGCGCTTGTCGGGGAAGTGCCGGAAGAAGGTGCTTTTGGTGACCCCGGCGCGCTCGGCGATCTGCGCGACTGTCGTGGCGTCGTACCCCTGTTCGGTGAACAGGTCGAGGGCAGCGATGACGAGGCGTTCGCGCGCTCCCGGTTCCCATCGGCCCATGGGCTCATCATAGGTGATGGGACCTTTGGCCCATCACCTTGCTAGGCTGACGGGACAAGAGTCCCATCACTTGCGGAGAGTCCCATGCGCGTCTTCATCACCGGTGGCACCGGCCTGATCGGATCCGCCGTCGTCCCCGAGCTGCTCGGCAACGGCCACACCGTCCTCGCACTCGCCCGCTCCGACGCGTCGGCGCTGGCCGCCGAGGCGGCCGGTGCCGACGCGCTGCGCGGATCCCTCACCGATCTGGACGTCCTTCGCGCCGGCGTCGCCCAGTCCGACGGCGTGATCCACCTGGCGTTCGCCAACGACTTCAGCAGCCTTGAGGCGTTGAGGAAGGGGATCGCCGACGAAAGCGGCGCCCTCGCGACCCTCGGCGAGGAACTCGTCGGCAGCGACCGCCCCTTCGTCACCGTCTCGGGTACGCCCCTTGTGCCTGGCCGCGCCTCGACCGAGGCCGACCCGCTGCCGACCGAGGGGCCGATCGGTGACCGCAGTCGCGCGGTCACGGCGGTGCTGGGCCTGGCCTCGCGGGGGGTCCGGAGCACGGCCGTACGCATGCCGCGCACGGTTCACAACCAGGGCACGGGCGGGTTCGCCGGTCTGCTGACCGACATCGCACGCCGGAACGGAGTCTCCGGCGTTCCGGGCGACGGCGCCCAGCGCTGGCCGGCCGTGCACGCGCTCGACGCGGCGGTTCTCTTCCGGATCGCGATGGAGCGGGCGGAGGCCGGTACCGCCTGGCACGCCGTGGCCGACGAGGGGGACAAGGTGCGTGACATCGCGGCGGTCATCGGCCGGCGGCTGGGCGTACCGGTCGAGTCGGTGCCGGAGGAGACGTACGGCGGCCTCGGCCCGATCTTCTCGATGGACCAGCCCTCGTCCAGCACCCACACCCGGCAGGCGCTCGGCTGGGAGCCGAAGCAGCCCAGCCTTCTGGAGGATCTGGAGAACATCGAGCCCTGACCCCTCTGGCACCCGCGCGCGCCGGCCGAGTTCCGGCTCGGCGGCGCGGGGCCGAGGGCCGGTCAGGAGATGGCGGAGTAGCCGTGGTTCACGATGCGCTGCGCGGCCACGTCGTAGACGCCCGGGTCCGTCGGGATGTCGGTGTCGAGGCAGGTGACATACCGGTTGAACAGGCAGAACGACGCCGCGATCAGTACGGTGTCATGGATCTCCTCGTCGCTCGCACCCTCCTCGCGAGCCGCGGCGACGACCTCCGGCGGGAGCACCTTCACCTCGCCGCGCACCTCGCCCGCGATCCGCAGCAGCGCCCGAAGCTTGGGCGTGACGGGCGCCTCGTCGATGTCGTGCAGGACCGCCTTGACCAGGTCGTGACCGCCCTCCAGCTGGGCGGCGGCGAAGGCGCTGTGCGAGCCGGCGCAGAACGGTGTCTCGTTGAGGTCCGAGGTGTACGCCGCGATCAGTTCGCGCTCTCCGCGGCTCAGCGTCAGCGGGCCGCGCAGCATGACCTCGGCCAGCTGGTTCAACGGGGCGGCGGTGTCGGGGCGGTTGCGCATGAGTCCGCTGATGCCGGGCAGGTCGTTGTTGAGGCTGATATGGGCCATATCGGGGTCTCCCAGGGCTTGTCCGTCGGCTGGGAATGGATGACGTAATTGTCCGGCAGACCCGCGACGGCGGCCCACTCCCGGATTGCGCTCTCGGTCGGGGCTGCACGCCCTAGTGGGAAGGTCCCACCACTGAGTCGGCTATGTCGTCCGACGCGAACTGCCGCAGCCAGTCGGCGAATCGGCGCCCGTACGCCTCCGAGGCCGCGTCCAGGATCGTGCTGGGGTTTTCGGGGCGCGTGAGCCCGAAGGTACGCCGCAGCCAGATCACGTAGTCGTGGTGGTCCATGCTGCGGTCGTCGTCCTCGTCCTCGTCAGGGGCGAACCACTCGTCGTCGAGCGCGAGCAGCCGGAACAGGTCCCGCAGCCCGATCGCCACCACGTCGAGATCCCCTTCGTCGCCGAAGCGGATGACGGGCAGGGTGGCGAGATCGGCCCGGTCGTCGCACCGCCACAGCGCGTAGAACGAGCCGGAGCCGGTGGCCTGGGCGAAGTAAACGAGCCGCGCGAGATGCCCCGGCAGCTCAGGGTCCTGCGAACCGGCCATGTCCAGCCAGTGGATGAACACGTCGTCCGGCTGCCCGTACTCGTACATCTCGAAGCCGTCGGAGAAACAAGGCTGTTGGTCGTAGAACTCCTTGAGCAGATTCAGCTCGGGGATGGGTGAGTACGCGTCACTCATGGGGGGCTCTCCACGGCGTCGAGGTTCGATCACCACTGACGCTAACCGTTCCTCATCAGTGAGCAGGAGTGCCGGCCAGGCGTGAGGGACGGATCGCCCGGAACGGCGCGGGTGTCAGCGGAGGTTGTCGCCCCAGCCGCCCTGGATCATCGTCTGGAACGCCCACTCCCCACTCCGCTTGATCAGGACGTCCGCGTAGCGCAGCCGCTGGGTTTCGCCTCCGGCCGTCATTGTCGAGTCGGTGAAGACGACGACCATCGCGGAGGTGAGGAAGACGGGTGTCCTGACGGAATCGAAGGTGATGTCACCGTCACCGCTGTCACCCATCACCTGCGTCATCGTCCCGATGAACTGCTCCCTGTCCCACTGCGCCGACGCGCCGTCGCCGGCCGAGTCGTCGCTGACGAGGTTGAGCGGAAAGACGGCGAGGTCGGCCATCCGCTCGATCTCACGCTTGGCGCTGTGTGCGTCGTACGCGGCGAACCACGCGTCGATGGAGGCGAGTTCGGCGGCGGTCGGGGTGTATCCGGTGTCGGGCAGCAGGGGCATGGTGTCTCCCGTGACTCATTGGTCAAGCTTGACTAGTTCGCCCGAAGTGTATGTCCGTCCCAGACTGCTAGTCAAACTTGATTAATGGTGAATCGAAGGCCCCGTCCCCCGCCCCAGGCAGCTCAACGCCTCCATCGCCTCGCGCTCCACACGCGCAAGATCACGGAGGACCGTGCCCGCCTGCGGGAGGTCCCGCCGCGGGCATCAATGCCGCTCACCTTCGTCATGCCACGCTCCTCCCCATCGTCACTTCGTAAAGAGTTCGACGCCCCTGCCGCATCCTGGCACCGTGGCGCACTGTGACGAATTTCGAGCCTATGACCGCCGCCGACCTTCAGCTCATGCAAGGTCTGGCGCAGCGTGTCACCGCCATCCGCCCGGACCTGGTGAACGGCGACGCGGCTCTCGGTGAGCTGGCCTGGAACTGGGGCAAGGGGTACGCCGACACTGGTGCGAGCTGGCGGCGGCGGCTGTGGTTCGCCGACGGGGATCTCGTGGCGTGGGGCTGGGCCTGGCTGCCGCGCCGGGCGCGGCGCAGCGACGGGTCGGTGAAGGACGTCACCGGCGCGCATCTCGTGTATCAGGTGCATCCCGACCATGCCGGGCTGGTCGACGAGGTGATCGGCTGGTACGACGGTACGGCGGCGGACATCGAGCGCAGGGTGACGCCGAGCGCCGCCGATGAGTTCGCCCTGAAGCGATGGGCGGCACACGGTTACGAGACCGACCCGGACTCGCTCGGGGACACCGGATCCTGGATCCAGGTCAACGAGCGCGACCTCACCGACGTTGCAGAGCCGGTGCTGCCGGACGGATTCCGCTTCCGCACCGCCGGCGAGGCCGGGCCGCGGGCCGCTGTTCAGGCCCATCTGGACGCCTGGGCTCCGTCACCGTACACAGCGGAGGCGTACGAGGGCGTCCGGCGGACGGCCCCGTACCGCGGCGATCTGCACGTCCTGGTCGAGGCGCCGGACGGAACGATGGCCGCGTCGACCATCATGTGGCTCGACGAAGCGAACCGCACCGCCGAGTTCGAGCCCGTCGGTACTCACCCGGACTACCGCCGTCTGGGGCTGGGAAGGGCGATGCTCCTGCACGGGATGCGTCTGGCGCGGGCGGCGGGGGCCGATCACATGACGGTCGCCTGCCTGGGGGCGCCGGGGCATCCACGGGCGCGCGGGCTGTACTACGGCGTCGGGTTCCGGGAGTTCGCGCGGGACGCGCCGCTCATCAGGACCGTGGCCTGAGAGAGGCGCGAATTGGGCCCTGTCGGTGCGTGATGCGTGCACGCCATAATTCGGCTCATGGTCACAGACAGAGGTACAACTCCCCCCACCAGTACTGGACTTGGCCGCCGAGGAATCCTCGCCAGCGCTCTCGCCGTCTCCGCCACCGCCGTTGTCGGTACGGCCTCCACCACGGCGGCCACGGCGGCGACGACCTTGCGCGCCAAGGCGCGGCGCGCCCTCGCCCCCTCCGACTGGCTCGCCAGGATCGGCGACTCGACTCCCGTACAGCGCCTCACACTTCCCGGCACCCACAACTCCGGTGCGCGCAGCGGTGGTCTGTACGTCGCCTGCCAAGGGACCACCATCGCCGACCAGTTGAACAGCGGTGTGCGGTTCCTGGACATACGCTGCCGGGCGTTCGAGAACGCCTTCCCGATCCACCACGCCGCGTACTACCAGAACCTCAACTTCGACGACGTTCTCACCGCGTGCCGCGACTTCCTCCGGGCGCACCCCTCCGAGACCGTACTGATGCGACTCAAGCAGGAGTACTCGACCGAGAGCGACGCGGAGTTCCGGCGGATCTTCGACACCTACCTGGACGGGAAGGGCTGGCGTTCCCTCTTCCGGCTCGACAGCAACCTGCCCGCCCTCGGCGAGGCGCGCGGCAAGGTCGTGCTGCTCGCGGACAACGGCGGTCTGCCGGGTGTGCGGTACGGGGACGGCGGGCTGTTCGAC
Source organism: Streptomyces sp. NPDC050433 (assembly GCF_044458565.1). Classification (NCBI taxonomy): domain Bacteria; kingdom Bacillati; phylum Actinomycetota; class Actinomycetes; order Kitasatosporales; family Streptomycetaceae; genus Streptomyces; species Streptomyces sp. NPDC050433. The sequence goes on from NZ_JBITIB010000020.1 coordinate 28,116, forward strand.
ATCCAGGACGACTACATGGCCGAGCCGGGCGCCAAGTTCCCCAAGATCGAGGCGCACTTCCGTAAGGCCGTACAGCAGCCGGGCAAGCAGTTCATCAACTTCGTCAGCACGGCGGCGCTGCTGCCGCCCCGCTGGAACTCCGACCGGCTGAACCCGCAGGTGCACACGCTGCTCGACGGGTCGGAAGGGGCCGGCTGGCGCGGACTGGGCATCGTGCCGCTGGACTTCCCGGAGACCAGGGGCGGATTGGTGGACTCGCTGATCCGGCACAACGGCTGACGGCCGACCCGCTGACGGGCTGACGGCCGACAGCTGACGGAAGGCAGGAGGCTGGGGGCCGGGCCGGCGTGCGGTCAGTACGCGGGCCCGGCCTGGCCGCGAGGTGCGCGAGGCGAGGCCGCCATTCGAACCCTCCTCGCACCTCCCTGCCCGCGCGCCTCCCTCCGCTCGACTCGGGCTCCGCTTGACTGCCCGCGTATCCGTCGGCATGCCCTGAAAGGTCGCAGAGATGAAGCTCACGGTGATCGGTGGTACCGGAATGATCGGCTCCCAGGTGGTCGGGAAGCTGAACGCCGCCGGACATGAGGCCTTCCCCGCCGCCCTGTCCACGGGCGTCGACATGCTCACGGGCCAGGGCCTGGACCAGGCGGTCAAGGGTGCCGAGGTCGTGATCAACGTGGCGAACTCGCCCACCTTCGACGAGAAGTCGCTGGATTTCTTCCGTACCTCCATGGACAACGTGCTCGCCGCCGGGGAGAGGGCCGGTGTCCGGCACCAGGTGATCCTGTCCATCGTCGGTGTGGACGAGGTGCCGCAGCTCGACTACTACCGGGCCAAGGCGCTTCAGGAGGAACTGCTCCGACAGGGGCCGACGCCGTACTCCATCGTCCGCGCCACCCAGTTCTTCGAGTTCATGGACGCGGTCATCTCCATGACCTCCGACGGGGAAACGGTCCGGCTGCCCGCCACCCGCGTCCAGCCGATGGCCGCGGCGGACGTCGTGTCGGCGGTCGTGGAGGCCGCCACCGGCGCGCCGCTCGGGGGAATCCGGAACGTCGCGGGACCGGACATCTTCCCCCTCGACGAGCTGGGCAGGATCACCCTGGCCGCGAAGGAGGACGCGCGGACCGTCGTCACCGACGCCGGGGCCGGGATGTTCGCGGCCGTCCCCGGCGACGTACTCCTCGCGGGGCCGGACGCACGTCTGGCGGGCACGCACTACCGGGACTGGCTCCGCGAAACCCACTGAGAGGCCCGCTCGGAGGCCTGCTCGGGGCCTCGTTCGGAGGCCCGCCGACCGGGCGGGCAGCGCCTGGCCCTGCGCGTATGTGCCCGCCGTGCTGTACTGGCCAGATGGAGCGCAAGCACACGCGAGCGCACACACCGGCGTTCGTCACACACGCTGTCAGGCCCGGCAGGGCGGCCTCCGATGCCGTGAGCGCCGAGCAGGTGGAACGGGTGCGCACCAGGGTGCGGCTCCTGGTCGAGATCACCGCGCGGGCCGGATCGTACCGGAAAGGCCTGGTCAAGGCCGCCGAGCACCTCACCCCCGAAGAAGCGGTGGTCCTCTCCGATCTGGCATGGCACGGGTTGCAGGTACCGCAGTTGCGGGACGTGCTGCGCGGCGGCCATGTGCTGGTGGACGATCCGCAGCTGTACGAGAAGTGGCGGTTCACCAAGGGCAGCCATCCGCGGCTGTCCAGCCATCACCGTGACATCGACAAGTCCGTCTACCCCGACATCGGAATGCGCGGACACGTCGTACGGGAGAAACTGCACGGTCGTACGACGCAGGGCACCTGGGTGCAGCTGGAGAAGACGCCGGCCGCGTTCGGTGGGCCCAAGCTGCCCCGGCCGAGCGATCTGCGGCACCTGGTGGATTACGTGGTGTACAAGTTCACCGACAGCAACGTCGGGCCCTGGGGTCTGTCGCGGATGACCGAGAGGCGCCCGCTGTATCTCTCGCCGGTCCTGGCGGTGCCCACGTCCCTGACGCCGCCGATCGCGCGGTCCGTGACCCGGGCGCTGCGCCGGATCGAGGCGAACGACGACGTCACCTCCGCCTCACAGGAACTCGCGGCCCGCTTCCCGCCACCGGACCGGCCGGATCTGGCCGGGGAGTTGGGCGCGGCGCTGTCCGGCCGGGCCGGCCGGGGGCTGTTCGGCAACTCCGACGTGTGGGTGACGCAGACGCCGTCCCGTACCGCCGCCGCGGTTCTTCGCGGCGGGAGGTCGAGAGGAGGTTCGTCATGAGCGACGATCAGCGCGGCACTGCTGCGGCATCGCCTTCACCGGGGTCACCGGGCGAGGCGTCCGTTCCCGAGGGGCTGGTCACGGCCGTGGTGGATCTGGTGAACACCGGGCCGGTGCTGCTCGGTGCGTACACCATCGCCGAACTCACCGCCGTGGACGCGATCGTGGACTTCCTGGAGGCCCGGCCGTCGGAGGACGAACTCGCCGAGGCCGTCCGCTCGTTGGCCGCACGCCAACTGCTCCTGGCGGGCTCCTCCGACTCCTCCGACTCCTCCGACTCTTCGGACTCCTCCGGCGAGGAGGTCCAGGTGCGGGGAGACCTGGGCATCGCCGTGGCGTTCCAGCAGCGGGCCAGGAGGGTGCTCGACGCCCGTACGACCGGAACGGAGCCGGGCGAGCCGTGGCGCATCCTGCTGCTGCCCCAGCCCGAGCGGATCTGCCTGATGGTCCGCATCGACGCGCTCGGCGTCCACCAGATCGGCCTCTACAAGCTCGACGAGGCGCTTCGTACACTCACCGAGTGGCTGCCGCGGGGCTCGTCGGCGGACAGCGACGAGTCGACGGACGCCGATGCCGTGCTGACCGGGTCGGAGCGTTCCGCGCTGGTCACCGTCACCGAGTACACGGCGGTGGGCTCGGCCGAGACGGCGGGCGCCAGCACCGACCTGGTCATGGCCCGTAACGAGGGGAAGCTGCACGTCCTGTCACGGGACCCGCGGGACCGGGACAGGCTGGTGCCGGACCCGGCGGGTGACGGCGGCAAGGACGGGGTCCGCGACAGGCTGGAGGACCTGCTGGCCGCCTGAGGGAAAGTCAAGGCGGGCGTCGCCGCCCCGCACCCAGGGCGACCCGGCGTACGGCGCCCTGCCGGCGAACGCGTCGAAGAGGGCTCTCTACATCGTGGGCGGCGGGGTCGCCGCCCCCGGAATCCGGATCGCCGCCACCGTGCCGCCCCCCGCCGCCCGGCGCAGCGCGATCTCGCCGCCCGTCTGCTGCACCGTGCGCGCGACGATCGACAGGCCGAGGCCCGAGCCCGGCAGCGCGCGGGCCGACGGGGAGCGCCAGAAGCGTTCGAAGACGTGGGGCAGTTCCTCCGGCGGGATGCCGGGGCCGTGGTCCCGTACCGTCAGCTCGCCCCGCTCGCTCAGCGCGACCTCGATGGCCGCGCCCGGCGGGCTGAACTTCACCGCGTTGTCGAGGACGTTGACCAACGCCCGTTCCAGCGCGGCCGGTTCGGCCCGTACGTACCAGGGGCGCAGCGTCACCTCTATCGTCAGGTCCGGCCCGCGCAGCCGGGCGCGTTCCAGGGCGCTCTCCACGATCGTGTGCAGCGCGACGACCTGGAGGGGGCCCGGATCGGCGGCGTCCGGCCGGGACAGTTCCTGGAGGTCGCCGATCAGCGAGGCCAGCTCCGTCATCTGCGCCTTCACCGATGCCATCAGCGCCGTACGGTCCTCCGGGGGGATCGCGCGGCCGGTCTCCTCGCTGCGGGCGAGCAGTTCGACGTTCGTACGCAGGGAGGTCAGCGGTGTACGCAACTCGTGGCCCGCGTCGGCGATGAGCTGCGCCTGGCGGTCGCGCGAGGAGGCGAGCGCCGCCGTCATGGAGTTGAAGGAGCGGGAGAGGCGGGCGATCTCGTCCTCACCCTCGGCGGGGATGCGCAGGCTCAGGTCCTCCGTACGCGCGACATGCTCGACCGCGCGGGTCAGCCCGTCGACCGGCCGCAGACCGGTCCTGGCGATCCAGAGCCCGGCGGCGCCCGCGCCGATGACTCCGGCGCCGGCGACGGCGGTGAGCAGCAGGGCGAGACGGTTCAGCGAGGCGTCGATCTCGTCGAGGGGGCGGGAGACGGAGACGGCCTGCACGCCGGCCGGGCCGAGGAGGACCCGCTGGGTGTGTACGCGTACCGGAGCGCCGTCGTCGGTGGTGGAGTTGTGCAGGGTGTTGTCTTCCGTACCGCGGGCGACGTCGACGTCGGAGGGCTGGACCTTCACCGGCTGCGAGGACGCCTCCACGCAGCGGCTGCCGTCGCGGCCGACGATCTGGACGTACGCGAAGGGGGAGTTGGGCGGCTCCGGGGAGCTCTGACCCAGGGCGCACCGGTTCAGCGCGTCCTGCACGAGGTTGGTGGGCGCCGAGGTGTTGCGGAGCGAGTTGTCCAGCTCGGACTGGAGCTGGGCGCGGGTCAGCAGCCAGCACGCGACGGCCGCCGCCGCGACGGCGACGGCGACCGCGGTGGCGACGAGCATCGCGAGGCGGGAGCGGAGGGGCAGCGTACGCAACCGCCGGGCGAGCGAGGTCACTCGGCGCCGCCGTGCGTGCTCGCCCCATCGGCGCGCAGCGCGTAACCCACCCCGCGCACCGTGTGCACGAGGCGTGGCTCGCCGCCGCTCTCCGTCTTGCGCCGCAGATACATCACGTACACGTCCAGCGAGTTGGAGCTGGGCTCGAAGTCGAAGCCCCAGACGGCCTTCAGGATCTGCTCGCGCGTCAGCACCTGACGCGGGTGGGCCAGAAACATCTCAAGGAGGGTGAATTCGGTACGGGTCAGCTCCACCCGGCGCGTGCCCCGTGTGACCTCGCGCGTCGCCAGGTCCATCCGCAGATCGGCGAAGGCCAGGACGTCGTCCTGCGGCGGTTCGACGCCCGCCGAGCCCGCGTACGAGCTGCGGCGCAGCAGGGCGCGGATCCGGGCGAACAGCTCGTCCAGCTCGAAGGGCTTCACGAGGTAGTCGTCGGCGCCCGCGTCGAGCCCGGTGACCCGGTCGCCGACCGTGTCGCGGGCCGTGAGCATCAGGATCGGCACGGTGGACCCGGTGGCGCGCAGCCGGCGGGCCGCCGTCAGCCCGTCCATGCGCGGCATCTGGATGTCGAGCACGATCAGGTCGGGGTGGTAGACGGCGGCCTTGGCGAGCGCGTCGACGCCGTCGACGGCGACCTCGGTCCCGTACCCGTCGAAGGCGAGGCTGCGTTGCAGCGCCTCGCGGACGGCGGGCTCGTCGTCGACGATCAGGACGCGTTGCGGATCGCCTTCGGCGGGGCTCATGTCGTCGCTCTTTCTGTGAAGGATCTCTGACACTTCAGCCTCGCACGTCGGTCCGGAGCTAGTCGCTGTTACCGGCGCGCAGCGCGCTCAGGTCGGCCTTGACAGTGTTGACCGGGATGGAGAAGCCGAGACCGACACTGCCGGCCGTCGAGCTGTCGCCGCCGTTCGCACCGCTCGCGGAGAACATGGCGGAGTTGATGCCGATGATCTCGCCGTTCATGTTGATCAGCGCGCCGCCGGAGTTGCCGGGGTTGAGCGAGGCGTCGGTCTGGATCGCCTTGTACGTGGTCGTGGACGAGCCTGTGTCACCGTTGAACTGCCGGCCGCCGAACTCGAACGGCCACTGGCCGCCGCCACCGCCCTGCTGTTGCTGCTGCTGGTCCTGCTCCTTCGACACGGTGACGTCCCGGTCGAGCGCGGAGACGATCCCGCTGGTCACGGTGCCGGTCAGCCCCTCGGGTGAGCCGATGGCCACGACCTCGTCGCCGACCTTCACGTTGTCGGAGTTGCCGAGGGCCGCCGTCTTGAGGCCGTTCGCGCCCTGGAGCTTGATCAGGGCGAGGTCCTTGTCCGGGCTGGTGCCCACGACGTCCGCGGTGTAGGTCTTGCCGGTGCTGAGCTGCACCTTCACCGTCTGGGCGCCCGCGATGACGTGGTTGTTGGTGATGATCTCGCCGTCGCTGGTGATGACCACACCGGAGCCGGTGGACTCCCCGGCGTTGGTCGCCGCGTTGATCTCCACGATGGCGGGCGACACGGCCGCCGCCACGCCGGCGACGGTGCCCTTGCTGCTCTGCGAGACGGTGGTGCCGGTGGCGACGGTGCTCGCCGCGGTGGTGGGGGAATCCTTCATCAGCGTCTGGGTCACCGCGGCCGTACCACCGCCGACCACGGCCGCGACGATCGCGGCGGCGGCGAGCAGCGCGACGGGCCGCTTGGCCCGCCGCGCATGCGCGGGTGCCTGCGCCGTCGCGGCGGCACCCCATCCCCAGGCGCCGTGCCCGGCCTGCGCGTGGTGTCCGACGGGCTGGTACGGGGGCGGCGGCGGGTACGCCTGGCCGCTGCCGTGGTCCTGCTGGTTCGCGTCTTCGTCGCCGCTGCGACGCTGGTTGTCGGTCATGTCATCGACAATCCGCCGCGTAGATGAGAGCTGTCTGAAGACGTTCTGAGAAGCCCGACAGAACCGTGTATGTCCCATATAAAGGCTGTGGGAACGATCTACCGGGACGTGATGTCCGTCGCCTCTGGCCGGTATGCGATGAACCGTTCCGCGGGGCGAGGTCCCGGCAGGTCGCCATCGAGAGTGCAGCACCCCCATGGGCAACTGCCATGACGGGCGGTCCGTATCCGCAGCAATCCCCGCAGGGCGCGGAGGAGCAGCTCAGACACCATTACTGGCGCCGTCCTCGGTGCCATCGGAGGCGGACCGCCATAGCGCCCACACGAGCTTCCCGACTCCGACCCGGTCGGAGACGCCCCACGCGTCGGCCAGCGTGTTCACGATGACGAGACCGCGCCCGTCGCATGTGTCCAGGTATCCCGTCCGCACGTGCGGCCGCCGGTCGGACGCGTCATGCACCTCGATCCGCAGGCCGTCGGGAACCGGCCGCCCCGTCGGCAGAAAGCGCGTCTCGATCTCCCGCCCCGCCGGCACGCGAGCGTGCACCACCGCGTTGGTGACCAACTCCGACAGCACAAGAATCGCCGGGTCCTCCAGCGCGGACAGTCCCCACCCGGCAAGCGCCTTGCGCAACTCGGACCGAGCCAATCCCACGCAACTCGGATGCCGTCGCCACCGAAGCACCACGGCGCCGCCGTCCAGGTGCACCATCAGCCGACCTCTCCGTCGTTGATCGCGCGGTGCTCTCCACTCGGCTCACTCATTTGTCCACTCCCCTTCAGGGCGGTGCCCGCGCGCCGGGGCGCGACGTACCTCCGCCTGGGCTGAGATGTACGATCCCGAAAAACCGTACTGCTATTCATGAAAAGCGGCAAGATTGCGCTCGGGGAGAGGTAGCTGAGTCGCTTACTGTGTAAAGCGGCAAGGTCAAGATCCCGGCACAGCCCCAGGAGGACGTCATGAGCGCCAGTGCGTGGATCAGCACCTCGGTGCCGTATCTGACACCGCGAGGACAGGGGCAACCCGACGCGTGGGGCGAGGAGTTGGCCGCGCGGGGGCGGCGGGGTGGGCAGCGGATCGTCAGTGCGGGGGAGGTGGGGGCGTCGGAGGAGGTTGCGGAGCTGCTGAGCGTCACCCCGAACGAGGCCGTCGTCGTACGGCGGCGGGTGATGGTCCTGGAGGACGTGCCCTGCGAGCTGACGGACACCTACTACCCCGCGTCCATCGCGCGAGGCACACGTCTCGCCGGCACGGCGAAGATCCCGGGCGGCGCCATCACCCTCCTCGCCGAACTGGGGCACACCGGCGTACGTGTCCGGGAAGACGTGACCGCCCGGATGCCCGACGAGGAGGAGCGCGAAGCGCTCCGTACCGAACCGGGCGAGCCGGTGCTCCGACTGGTCCGCGTCACCTTCGACGCCGCCGAACGGCCCATCCAGGCCGACGTGATGACCATGCCCGCGCACCGGCAGCGGCTGCGCTACGAGATCGGGATCGGATGATGACGACCGTGCCGCGCACCGACGGGAACGGGTACGACCGGCGCTCGCTCCACGAGCGGATCGCCGCCGACCTGCGTGACGAGATCATGACCGGGGATCTCGCTCCCGGCGCCAGCCTGCCGTCCACCGCGCGGCTCAAGGAGAGATTCGGCGCCTCGAACGCCACGGTGCAGAAGGCGCTGCAACTCCTGAAGAGCGAGCGTCTGGTTGTCGGCCGCGCAGGCGCTTCCGTGACCGTACGGGAGCACCGGCAGTTGACCGTACGCCCCGCCTCCTCCATGGCCACGGCTGTGACTGGCGACGACCCCTACCCCTGGCTCGCCGAGACCGCGAAACACGGTGGAGAGGCCCGGAGCACACTCCTCGCCGTAACGGAGACAACACCTCCGGCCGACGTCGCCGCGGCCCTGCGCCTGCCCGCCGACGGCACGGCGGTTCTCCGACACCAGGTACTCACCCTCGACGGCGAACCGGTGGAACTGGTGCACGCCTACTATCCGCCGGCCATCTCCCGCGGCACCCCGCTGGCCGAACACCGCCGGATCAAGGGAGGAACTCCCACCCTGCTGACGGCACTCGGCTACCCGCCCCGGCTCAGCGTCGACCATGTCTCCGCGCGCATACCGACGCAGGAGCAGTACGAAGCACTTCAACTGCCCGGCGCACTGCCCGTGTTGCGCACACTGCGCGTGGTGTACGACGCCGACGAGCGGCCCGTCGAGGTCACCGTGATGGCCAAGGCAGGCCATCTCTACGAGTTGCGGTACGAGTTCACGCCGGAGTGATCGCCGCTACGCGCAGCCGCACGACCGTCGCACGATCAGGGTCGACGGGAACTGCTTCACCCGTTCCCTGCGCGAGCCCGCCACCCGTAGGCCGTCGTCCAGTACCAGGTCCACCGCCGCGCGGGCCATCGCCGGGCGGTCCGAGGAGACCGTCGTCAGGGGTGGGTCCGTGAGGCCCGCCTCCTTGACGTTGTCGAAGCCCGCGACCGCCAGTTCGCCCGGTACGTCGATCCGCAGTTCGCGGGCCGCGCGCAGGACGCCGATCGCCTGGTCGTCGGTGGAGCAGAAGATCGCCGGGGGGCGGTCCGGGCCGGCCAGGAGCTTCAGGGCGACGTTGTAGGCGTCGTAGCGGTTGTAGAGCGCCTTGAAGAGGCGGCCCTCCGTCGACAGCCCGGCGTCGCGCATCGCCCGTCGCCAGCCCTCGACGTGGTCGGTCACCGGGTCGCCGATGACCGGGGTCGACTCGACGCCGCCGAGGCACGCCACGTACGGATGGCCGTGCTCCAGCAGATGCCGGGTGGCGAGCTGCGCGCCCCCGATGTCGTCGGTGACGACGGCGACGTCGTCGATGCCCTCGGGGCGTTCGTGGAGCAGTACGACGCGGGCGTCCCACGCCTCTATCTCCGCGGCGGCGCGCTCGCTCGGGCCCTGGCTGACCAGGATCAGCCCGGACACCCGCATACCGAGGAAGGCCCGCAGATAGTGGACCTCGCGCTCGTTGCGGTAGTCGGAGTTGCCGACCAGCACCATCTTTCCGCGCTCGGCGGCGGCCTGTTCGACCGCGTGCGCCATCTCCGCGAAGAACGGCTGCCGCGCGTCGGGTACGACGACCCCTATGAGGTCGGTCCGCCGTGAGGCCATCGCCTGCGCGACCCGGTCGGGCCGGTAGCCCAGCTCCTTGATCGCGGCGAGTACACGCTCGCGCGTGGCCGGGGCGACCGGCCTGGGTCCGTTGTTGATGACGTAACTGACGACCGCGGTCGAAGTCCCCGCCAGTCGTGCCACGTCGTCCCGCGTCACCTTGGCCACGCGCGGCAGTCTACGCGTGGTGACCTACCTCCCGGCAGGCCGTACGGCGCCTTCGCGTACTTCGGACGTGTCGGCGGTGTGGGTGGTGTCGTCCGCGGGCTCCGCCGACTTCGCCTTCGCCGCCGCCTCGGCGATGGCTTTCGCCTTCGCCTCCTCCGCCGCGCGCTCGACCTTCTCCGGGGTGACGAAGCGGTAACCGACGTTCCGGACCGTCCCGATCAGCGACTCGTGCTCGGGGCCGAGCTTCGCGCGCAGCCGTCGTACGTGTACGTCGACCGTCCGCGTACCGCCGAAGTAGTCGTAGCCCCACACCTCCTGGAGCAGCTGGGCGCGGGTGAAGACCCGGCCGGGGTGCTGGGCCAGATACTTGATCAGCTCGAACTCCTTGAAGGTCAGGTCCAGGACCCGCCCCTTCAGCTTCGCGCTGTAGGTCGCCTCGTCAACCGACAGATCGCCGTTGCGGATCTCCATCGGTGAGTCGTCCGTCGAGATCTGCTGGCGTCCGGTGGCCAGCCGCAGCCGGGCCTCGACCTCGGCCGGGCCCGCGCTGTCGAGCAGGACGTCGTCGATGCCCCAGTCGGCGGTGACGGCGGCGAGACCGCCCTCGGTCACGATGAGGACCAGCGGGCAGCCGGGTCCGGTGGAGCGCAGCAGCTGGCACAGCGACCGCACCTGCGGCAGGTCGCGCCGGCCGTCGATCAGTATGACGTCGGCGCCGGGGGTGTCCACGAGGGCCGGTCCTTCGGCCGGGGCCACCCGCACGTGGTGCAGGAGGAGGCCCAGCGCGGGCAGCACCTCCGTCGACGGCTGGAGGGCGTTGGTGAGCAGCAGCAGAGAACTCATCGCCGCTCACCTGCCCGGGTCGCACAGTATTCAGGTGTCTGCGTCATTGGCTCGCCCATTACGTCGGTTCCTCCTCGGTCCCTGCAAGGGGGCACCTCCCACACGCCGGAAAGCGCAAAAGGACCCGGGGGCTACATTGCCCGGATCCTCTTCCGGAGGAGAATAACCCAGATGTGCTCAGTGTCAGAGGGGGCGAACAGCGCGTCACCCGTTCCGGCGCCCGCTTCGGAGGGCGCCGATGCCGTGGTGGGACTGGGGATCGGCCATGATGAGGGGCCGACGAAATCTGACTGGAATATTGCCGAGAAATTAGCGGAGGGAGTACGCCATGGCAGCGGGAACCATCCGCTACTGGGCGGCGGCCAAGGCGGCTGCGGGCCTCGCCGAGGAGCCTTACACGGCGGAGAATCTGGCCCAGGCGCTGGACGCCGCGCGGGCGAAGCACCCCGGTGAGCTGGTCCGCGTACTCCAGAGGTGTTCGTTCCTCGTCGACGGTGACCCCGTGGGGACCCGTGGGCATGAGACCGTACGGCTTGCCGAGGGCGGCACGGTCGAAGTGCTCCCGCCGTTCGCAGGAGGGTGAACAGCAGAGCATGAGCGACGACCAGTACGGCCAGTACGGCGGTCATGGGCAGGGTTACGACTCCGGGCAACAGCAGTACGGAGTGCCGCGACCGTACGAGCCCCAGCCCCACCAGCAGCCACACCAGCCGCAGTACCAGCCCCCGTACCAGCAACCCGCCGACACGCAGGACGCGCAGACCTGGGAGGGGCAGACCTGGGACACGCAGTACCAGCCGCAGCTCCAGTACCAGCACCCCCAGCAACACCCGCAGCAGGCCGCCGCCGACACCGCCTACCTCCCGCACCAGTCCGGCGCGCACCCGCTGCCACCGGAGGCCCCCGCCCCGGCCCCCGCACCCGCCGCCTCCCCCGACAGCTACAGCGCGCCCACCACCATGGGCAACGCCCGCATCACCGACGCCCAGCGCGCCCGCGCCGAGGGCCGGTCGCCGATCATCCCGCCCGGCATCCAGCCCGCCGGGCTGACCGCCGTGCTCGGCCTGTTGCTCGCGGGCGGTGCGGCCGTCGGCCCGTACGCGCTCCTCGTCCCGCTCGTCATCCTCCAGGCCGTCACCGCCGCCGGCTGGTTCCGGCTGAACGGCATGTGGCCCGCCCGTCAGGGCATCGCGCTCGCCTTCGCCGGCGCGCTCGTCGCCGATGTCGCGGTGCTCGCGGTCGACGAGGAGTACTCGCTCGCCGCGATCCTCGGCTCGCTCGGTGCGTGGGTGCTGCTCACCGTCGTACTGCAACTGCGCAGCTACGCGGGCGCCGACGAACGGATGCAGGGCCTCATGGCCACGGTCGCCTCCGCCTCGCTCGCCATCATCGCCACCGGGAATCTCGCCTCGGCGCCGGACGCCGTGACGGTCGGCGCCCTCGCCGTCGCCGCCGCGACCGTCGCCCGCGCGCTCCCGCTGCCGGGCCCCGTCTCGGTCGTGGTCGCGCTCGCGGCAGCCGCGGGCGCCGGAGTCGTGGCGGGCGGGCTGACGGACATCGGTGGCCAGGGCGCGCTCCTCGGCCTGGGCGCCGGCGTGTGCGCGCTGATCGGGCTGCGGGTGGCCAGCTACGACTACCCGTCGCGCTTCGTCCACATGACGGCCGGGGTGGCGCTGCCGCTCACGGTCGCCGTGCCCGCGATCTACCTGCTGGGGCGTGCGCTGGCCTGACGCGCGACACACGCGACGCACGCGCGGCGCACACGCGACACACGGGCGTCCGGGAACCGAACAACCGCCCCGGACGTCGACCCCAGTGCGGTCGCCGTTCGGCCGCACCGAGATCGATCCGCACGACCAGGGCGATCAGCGTCGCCATTAGGCTCGCGGTCGTCATGGGGGCTGGTACGACCAAGGTGGGGGACACCGAGCAATGCGCGCACTGCGAATTCTGCTGATCGTCGTCGTGATCCTCGGCGGGCTGTTCGTCGCCGCCGACCGGGCCGCGGTGTACTTCGCCGAGACCGAGGCGGCGAGCAAGATCAAGAGCAGCCAGGGCCTCAGCACCGAGCCCAGCGTCTCCATCAATGGCTTCCCCTTCCTCACCCAGGTCGCGAACTCCTCCCTGGACGAGATAGAGGTCAGCATCGGCGGGATAACCGCCACCACCGAGGGCCGCGAGGTCGAGGTGACCGAGGTGAAGGCCGAGCTGCGGGACGTGAAGGTGAACAGCAGCTTCTCGTCGGCGATCGCGGGCAGCGCGGACGGCTCGGCGATGATCTCGTACGAGGACCTCACCAAGTCCGCGCCGAAGGGCGCGACGGTCAGCTACGCGGGGGCCGAGCGGGCGGCGAAGGGCGAGGTCAAGGTCTCGGGGCCGCTGGGCGATCTGGTGGAGGGCGCGGGCATCGACGTGCCGGCCCCCTTCGAGAGGCTGCTGAAGGACGACTTCACGACGTACAGCACCGTCTCGCTGGACGGCGGCGACAAGGTCCGGCTGCGCGCCGAGGATCTTCCCAAGCTGCCGGTGCCGGGCGTCGATGACAAGCTCCAGGACGTCGTGGACTACGACCTGACGATCGACGGACTGCCCTCGACCATCAAGCTCGACAAGGTCGCGGCGACGGAGGACGGTCTGCGGTTCTCGGGCACGGGCACGGACGTCGACCTGACGGGCTGACGAGCCGGCGCCTCCGCCTCGGGCAGAAGCGAGGTCGGCGGCGGGGTCGGCGGCGGGGTCGGTCTCCGTATCGTGAGACGCGGATGTCCATCCCGTAGCCGAAACAGGCGTACGAGAGCCGGAGGAGCCGGATCCGGGCCACCGGGAACACCGATCGGTCCCGCATCCCGGACGATCCTGTCTCACCATCCGACACGTCGGTGACATCGCACCGTATCCGTCCCTACGATCGGACGCATGCAGTGCTTCATCAGCGGTCTCCAGCAGCGGGGACAGGCGAACCTCACGAAGCGGCGGGCAGTCGATCTGTGCCGCGTCGCCGCCATGCTCTGTCGCACCGCCTGAGCGGGACACGTCCGTCCCGCCACCTCTCCCCGGCCCTTCGACCGCATCAGGGCCACCCCGTGCCGTACGCAGCCCGCCGCGCCCCCGTGCCCGGAAGGCGCCGCCGCCCGCACCACCCGCCGCACACTGCCCCGGAGGAGAACACATGAGCCGCAGCGACGTCCTGGTAGACGCCGACTGGGTCGAGGCCCACATCGACGACCCGAAGGTCGTCATCGTCGAGGTCGACGAGGACACCTCGGCGTACGAGAAGAACCACATCCGTAACGCCGTGCGCATCGACTGGAAGCAGGACCTCCAGGACCCGGTGCGCCGCGACTTCGTGGATCAGGAGGGCTTCGAGAAGCTCCTGTCCGCGAAGGGCATCGGCAACGACGACCTCGTGATCCTCTACGGCGGCAACAACAACTGGTTCGCGTCCTACGCCTACTGGTACTTCAAGCTGTACGGCCACGAGGGCGTCAAGCTCCTCGACGGCGGACGCAAGAAGTGGGAGCTGGACTCGCGCGACCTGGTCGACGCGGTGCCCGAGCGCGCGGCCACGCAGTACAAGGCCAAGGCCCAGGACACGTCCATCCGCGCCTTCCGTGACGACGTCGTCGCCGCGATCGGCAGCCTGAACCTGGTCGACGTGCGGTCGCCCGACGAGTTCAGCGGCAAGCTGCTCGCCCCGGCGCACCTCCCGCAGGAGCAGTCGCAGCGCCCCGGCCACGTGCCGAGCGCCCGCAACATCCCGTGGTCGAAGAACGCCAACGACGACGGCACCTTCAAGTCGGACGACGAGCTGAAGGCCCTCTACGCGGAGGAGCAGGTCGACCTGGCGAAGGACACCATCGCCTACTGCCGCATCGGTGAGCGCTCCGCGCTCACCTGGTTCGTGCTGCACGAGCTGCTCGGCCAGGAGAACGTCAAGAACTACGACGGCTCGTGGACCGAGTACGGCTCTCTCGTCGGTGTGCCGATCGAGCTCGGCGCCGCGAAGTAGTCCAGCCCGCAAGTAATCCCAGCCCACTCGCCTGACCCGGAGGACAGATCCCATATGTGTGGAGCGAAGGCCGGCGGCCCGGACGCCTCGGCGATCAAGCCCGGTGAGACCACCATCCAGGGTTCCGTGACCCGTGACGGCGAGCCCGTCACCGGCTACGTACGCCTGCTGGACTCGACCGGAGAATTCACCGCGGAGGTCCCGACCTCGGCGACCGGACAGTTCCGCTTCTACGCGGCCGAGGGCACGTGGACCGTGCGCGCGCTCGTGCCGGGCGGTACGGCGGACCGTACGGTCGTCGCGCAGACCGGCGGTCTGGCCGAGGTGGCCATCGCGGTCTGACCCGAGCCGTACATGATCGGCCGAAGGGCCGCACCCCGGGAGCTGGACGCCTCCCGAAACCGGGTGCGGCCCTTCGTGCCGTCGTAAGGTCGATGTATGTATACGCGACGCCGTCGCCGCTACTTCGTGCTGATGGGCGCATGCATCGTGCTGTTCGTCTGCGCCTGGGCATTCGTGCGCCTGTGGTCGGTGCCGGCGGCGATCGGCATGTGCGTGGTGGCCATGGTCATCCCGCCGGTCGCGGCGATGATCGCCAATGCGCGCGGCCCGGACGACCGGTGGTGGGACGAACCGTCGGACGACCGGTCGGGCGATCCGAAGTCGGACGAGTGGTGGGACGAGCTGGACGGCAAGAAGAAGCCTCCGCCGCCGCCGTCGAACGATGCCGGGGGCAGGTGAACCGGGGGCAGGCGAAGCGGTGAGCGCACCGCCCGGCCTCAGTAGACGAGTGCCTGCGTGTCGTCCGCCAGCGCCTCGCTGACGAAGACCTGGGCACCCGCGATCCGTACGCCCTCCAGCACGTCCGCCTCCGCGATGTCGCGCCGCGCCGCGCACTGTGTGCAGAGCGTGATCCGGCCCGCCGAGAGGATCGACTCGATCAGGTCGGGCAGCGGCGCGGCGTGCGGCAGCTCGAACTCGGCGGCCCGGCCCGGCAGGGCGAACCAGGCCGACTCACCGGTCAGCCAGAGGGACACCTCCACACCGCTCGCCACGGCGACCGCCGCCACGGTGAAGGCCTGGGAGCAGCGCTCGGGGGCGTCGGCGCCGGCGGTTACCTTGATCACGAGCTTCTTCGCCATGTTCCGAACTCTAGTGCGCGGCCGAGGGCCCCACGGAGCGCCCCGGTCCCCACCCATTAGGCTGGGGACCGGCCCTTTACCGCCCCGACGCTCTTCGAGGAGCACCCCGTGCTTGAGGATTTCTTCTCCGCCCTGCTCGCCTTGATCGCGGTGGCGATCCTGGCGTTCACAGTGCTGGTCGTGAAGAAGCTCTACCAGGGCCAGAACTGATCCCATCCGATTCCCTACAGATCGCCTGAGCCGCTCATGATCGAGATCCCGTCCGACCTCAACCCGGACCTTGTCCCGCTCGCCTTCCTCCTCGGTGACTGGGAGGGCGTGGGTGTCTTCGACTTCCCCGGCGAGGAGAAGGCCAACTTCGGCCAGGAAGTCTCCTTCAGCCACGACGGCCGGGACTTCCTTGAGTACGCCTCGCACACCTGGGCGCTGGACGGCGAGGGCAACAAGCTGCGCCCCATCGAGTCCGAGTCCGGCTACTGGCGTATCGACAAGGACCGCAAGGTCGAGGCCGTCATGGTGCGCGACCAGGGCATCGTGGAGATCTGGTACGGGGAGCTGGCCGACCAGAAGCCGCAGATCGATCTCGTCACGGACGCGGTCGCCCGTACGGCGTCCGCCGGGCCCTACAACGGTGGCAAGCGGCTCTACGGCTACGTCAAGAGCGACCTGATGTGGGTCGGCGAGAAGTCCACCCCCGAGGTCCCGCTGCGCGCGTACATGTCCGCACACCTGAAGAAGGTCGTCTCGCCGGAGCAGGTCGCGGCCTGGGCGAAGGACCTCGGCGATCTGCCGGACGACGGCATCGCGTTCTTCAAGTAGTCCGGACGACGATCCGGGCCGCGCTGCCTACACTGGGTGCGTGGTGAGCACCGACTGGAAGAGTGACCTGAGGCAGCGCGGCTACCGCCTGACCCCACAGCGCCAGCTTGTCCTCGAAGCCGTCGACACCCTGGAACACGCGACGCCGGACGACATCCTCGTCGAGGTACGCAGGACGGCGTCCGGCGTCAACATCTCCACCGTCTACCGGACGCTGGAGCTGCTGGAGGAGCTGGGCCTGGTCTCCCACGCGCATCTGGGGCACGGTGCGCCGACGTACCACCTCGCGGACCGGCACCACCACATCCATCTGGTCTGCCGCGACTGCACGAACGTCATCGAGGCGGATGTCTCGGTCGCAGCGGACTTCACCGACAAGCTGCGTGACACGTTCGGCTTCACGACGGACATGAAGCACTTCGCGATCTTCGGACGCTGCAAGAACTGCACCGCCCGCGCGGCGAGCGGCGAATCGTAAAGCGCCGGTTCCCGACCGGCGCCGCCCGTCCGTCCAGTTCCAGCCGGTGCAGGCCCTTCGTCGGGGTGGCGGCGCGCAGTTCGCTGTAGCCGAGGGCGCCGGGCGGTTCCGCGACGGTGTTGAGGACCTGCTCGGTGCTTTCGGACTCGCAGCGGAAGACGCGGGCGCTCGCGTCGTCCTTCCGGGCGGCAGTCGGTGGACGAGGCGCCCGGCTCGAAGCCCTTGAGGATGCGGCGTTGGAAGGTGTCGCGGGTCCCGGAGCCGGCGTTGCGGCTGACGAGTCGGATGCCGAGGTCCGGGCCGCCGGGAGTCGTGTCGGTGGGCCCCGGGCCGCGCTCCGGTCGGAAGGCTTCGGGGATGATCCACGACGTCCTCCTCGCCGTACAGCACGCACTGTCGATCGCAGGTTCCATGACCTGGGAGATCACCTGGGCGCTGATCCTGGGTTTTGCCCTCTCCGCCGTCGTCCAGGCGGTCGTCCGCAAGTCGACCGTGGTCGCCCTGCTGGGCGACGACCGCCCCCGCACCCTGGCCGTCGCCGCCGGGCTCGGTGCGGCCTCCTCCTCGTGCTCCTACGCCGCCGTCGCTCTCGCCCGCTCCCTCTTCCTCAAGGGCGCGAACTTCACCGCCGCGATGGCATTCGAGATCGCCTCCACCAATCTCGTGGTCGAACTCGGCGTCATCCTGGCGCTGTTGATGGGCTGGCAGTTCACCGTGGCGGAGTTCGTCGGGGGGCCAGTCATGATCGTCGTCCTGGCCGTACTGTTCCGGCTGTTCCTGCGCGAAGGACTTCTACGCAGGGCCCGTGAGCAGGCCGAACGCGGGCTGGCGGGCTCCATGGAGGGGCACGCGGCGATGGACATGTCCGTCCGGCGCGAAGGGTCCTTCGCCCGAAGGCTGTTCTCGCGCGAGGGCTTCACCGCCACCTCCCACGTGTTCGTCATGGAATGGACGGCGATCCTGCGCGACCTGGTGATCGGCCTGCTCGTCGCCGGCGCCATCGCGGCCTGGGTGCCGGACTCCTTCTGGCGCGCGTTCTTCTTCGAGGACCACCCGCTGGCGTCAAAACTGTGGGGCCCGGTCATCGGCCCGCTGGTCGCCGTCGCGTCGTTCGTCTGCTCGATCGGCAACGTGCCACTCGCGGTTGTGCTCTGGAAGGGCGGCATCAGCTTCGGCGGTGTGGTCGCGTTCATCTTCGCCGACCTGCTGATCCTGCCGATCCTCAACATCTACCGTAAGTACTACGGGGCGAGGACGGCGCTCTTCCTGCTGGGCACGTTCTACCTCGCGGCGGTCGTCGCCGGCTACGTCGTGGAGTTCGTCTTCGACGGGCTCGGTCTCGTCCCCGACCAGGCCGACGCGAGGATCCCCATGGAGGGGATCACCTGGAACTACACGACCTTCCTGAACATCGCCTTCCTCATCCTGACGGCCTCGCTCCTGGTCCGCTTCTTCCGGACCGGCGGGCTGAGCATGCTCCGCATGATGGGCGGGGCCCCGCGCGACGGGGCGGTTCACTCCGATCGCTGAACTCCGTGCGGGCATGACGAGCGGTCACCCGCTCCCTACGGGAGCAAAGACGGGGGAACAAGAACCTCCGTCGCCGGGGCGGGAGCGGGAGCTGGACCCGGGAATCGAAGGTCCACTCGATTCTTCACTCTTCTCGCACAGTGGCTATTGCGTGGCGATCCCCGTGAATACCCGATCTCACGGAGGCCGGGCGCGGTGCGAGAGGTCGAAGGCACGGCGCATTAACTGCCGCGTATCTGAGGGGAATCGTCGTGCCGATTCACTCCGTCACGTTCCTACTTGACGAGAGCCTGACAGGAGTGCTCATGTCCTTCCTTCCCCGGGCGTCGTGGTCGGCGGACCGCCGGGACGAGGTTGTCGCGGCGGCGCTCGTCGCGGCGGTGGTCGTCGTCCTCGGTTACGCCTCCGGTATCGGCGCTCCGGGACCCGATGCCGTCAACACCGCCTCGCCGCCCGCCACTTCCCCCGCGCCCACGCCGTCCGCACCCTCGGGCGACACGGGTCCGCCCGACGGGGACAGCGGCGCCGGACCCGGTGCCCAGGACCCGGGCGGCGGCGGACTGCCGGTGGGAGGTGGATTGGGTGGCGGCCCGGTGGGCGAAGTCGACTGGGGCGTCGGTGTTCCCGGCGACGGCACCGGCGGCCACACCGGACACGGCGGCCCCTCCGGCCCGCCCGCTTCGCCCGTTCCCAGCCCCACTCCCACCCCGTCCCCCACCCCGTCCGATCCGGGCCCGTGCCAGGACGGCGAGGTCCGCCTCGTGCAGCCGCTGCTCAACGGGGTGATCACCCCCCTGTACGGATTGGCGGAGGGACTCCTCGCGCCCGGCACCCCGTCCCCGGCTCCGAGCACCACCCCATCGCCCTCCACCGGGGCCGCTTCAACCGGCCGCGTGTGCACCGGTCTTGACGACGCTCTCGGTGCCTTGGGCGGCGGCGGGACGGCCAGTCCCGCGCGCGAGGCCACCAGTGAGGCGACACCATGACACTGCGCAGGTCAGGTGTTCCCGTGCTCGCGCTGATCGCCGTGCTGCTGTGCGCACCCGCCGCTTCCGCCCATACCGACTTCACCTCCTCCAGCCCGGGGAACGGTGCGGTCCTCGCCCCTTCCGTACACAGCGTGCGACTCAATTTCAGCGAGCCGGTCGGGCCGGACGACGTGAGGGTCACCGCAGACGGGGAGAGGCTGACGGTGACCCGGCCGGACGCCCGTCACCCGCGCACCGTCTCCGTCGCGCTGCCGACCGCCAGGACGGGACGGCTGTCGCTGGTGTGGCGGGTGGTCAGCGAGCAGGACGGTCACGGCAGCACCGGCAAGGTCTCGTACCGCATCCGTGCCGCCTCGGACGACTCGGACGAATCCGCCGGTTCTGCCGGTTCCACCGGCTCCACCGAGCGGGCGGGCGAACAGGCCGAGGAGGAGGCTGTTCCCCAGCCGTCGTCCTCCCTCCGGAACGCTGTCGCGGTGGCGCGCTGGACGGAGTACCTGGCGCTCGCGCTGTTCGTCGGCGGCCTCGGCTTTCTGCTGTTGTTGTGGCCGCAGGGTGCTGAGGACCGCAGGGCCCGTACCGTTCTCGCTCTCGCATGGGCCTGCGGCTGCCTGGCCACGGTGGCCGCCACCGGACTCCAGGCCGTGTACGCGACCATGGGTTCGTTCGGCGATGTCCTGCGCGCGTCGACGTACGGGGACGTACTGGCCACCGACGCCGGGGTCGCCTCCGCCGCGCGGGTACTGCTGTGGGTCCTGGCCACCGTCGTGCTCACCGCCGTCCTCCATGGCGGCGAGCGAACGGCCCGCTCGCCGGGCTGGCGGATCGGCGCGATCACCGTCTGCCTCGGGCTGCTGTACACGTTCGGCATGAACTCCCACAGCGGCGAGGGGAGTCACCCCGGCTGGGGCGCGGTCGCGGACCTGGTCCATCTGCTGGGCATCTCACTGTGGATCGGCGGCCTCGTGCTGCTCGTCGTCGGCGTACTGCCCCGGCGGCGGCCGGATGAACTGGCTGCCGTGGTACCCGGCTACTCCGTGCTCGCCGGAGCCTCGGTCGCCGCGATCGCGGTGGCCGGTGTGGTGCTGTCCTGGCAGGTCCTCGGGTCCTTCGGGGCGCTGTTCGACACCCACCACGGGCGGCTGCTGCTGATCAAGCTGGCGCTCCTGGCGGCAGTGCTGCTGATCGCGCAGCGCAGCCGGAGCTGGGTACGCACCCGGCTCGACATCGCCGTACTGCTGCGGGGCGACCGCGCCACCGTACGGCCCTTCGTCTACTCGGTCGCGGCGGAGACCGGTCTCGTACTGGCCGTTCTCGCCGCGGCGAGTGTGCTCGTCACGGCCTCTCCGGGCCGCTGACCGTCCCAACCACCCTTCTCACACTCACACACCAGGGAGTACCTCACCCATGGACGATGAACAAACCAACCGTCGCAGGGCACCGTCCCGGCTCGGCAACCGCGTCCTTCTGGCGGTCGGTCTCGGCGCGGCGGTGACCGCAGTCGCCGGTCTGGCGCTGCTCCAGTCGGCGAGCGGTACGCCGGCGTCACCCACGGTCCCGGTCGCGGCGCAGGCCGCACAGCCCGAGGCCCAGGCTGCCCAGCCCGCGGCGGCCCAGCAGGTGAAGGCGGCCGACTACACCATCGTCATCAAGGACATGGCGTACGCGCAGCCGAAGCTGACGGTCGAGGTCGGCCAGACCGTGACGTGGGTCAACGAGGACACCGCGCCGCACACCGTCACCACCTCCAGCGGTCCTGACACGCTCGACTCCGGGAACCTGGCGAAGGGCGACAGTTGGTCGTTCACCTTCACCAAGGCCGGTGTGTACGACTACTACTGCGCCGTGCACCCCGACATGGTGGCCGGCATCACGGTCGTCGAGAGCGGTTCGGGAAGTACGGGGGGATCGGGAAGTTCCGGCGGATCCGGCTCCGGGGGTACCGACTCCGGAGGGGGCACCTCCGGCGGTTCCGACGCGGGAGGTTCGGACTCCGGCGGCTCGTCCTCCGGGGGGTCAAGCTCCGGCGGCTCGTCCTCCGGCGGCTCCGGCGGGGGCAACGACGCCCAGTGCGCCAGCTTCCAGCAGGTGCTGAAGCCCATCCTCCAGCACCTCAACGCGGCACACCTGGAGACATCCCCGGGCCAGCAGGTCAAGGACGCCCTCGAACTCGACAGCTACATCAAGATGCACACCGTCTGGGTCGAGTCGATCCTCACTCCGGCCGTCAACGGCTCCGGCGCCATTGCCGACGACGCACTGAGCGTGCTGCTCCAGCACGTCAAGTCCGCACATCTGGAGACCTCCCTGGGCCAGCAGATCCAGGACGCCCTTCAGGTCGACAGCTACGTGAAGACGCACACCGTCTGGGCCAAGAACCTGGCCGCCCCCGTTGAGAAGTACGTGACCGAGTCCTGCTGAGGACCGGTTCGCGGAGACGTGGGGGGGGGGGGGGGGGGGGGGGGGGGGGGGGGGCGCCCCCCCCCCCGCGAGGGGAGGCCGCCGCGCCCACCCGCGAGCGCGCCCGGGCGCGCCCACCCACCCCCCAACCCCCAAACACCCCCCCC